>CASBQR010000050.1 GCA_949127865.1 Synechococcales cyanobacterium PMM_0082 | reverse complement strand
CTAAAAAAGCTTCAGTTGAACCAGCTTGTTTTGCATCTTTAGCAAGAGACGAAAGCTCATTTATAAAAGCTTCAAGTGCTAATGCCGAAAAAACTATAGAAACCAAAGCATCATTTTGCCTGTGAATATCAAAACCTTTGCTTGATTTATAATATCCATCAATCGCAATTTGATAAAGATGATATGAATCTACAAAGAATCCTTGTGCCCTTTCCATATTTTAGCTTTGAGTAATCTTAACCTTTACGCAGTCTATGTATTTACTATACAGAAACTTTTAAGCATAACTACCCGATTTTAGGTGTTTACACTGAAACTTTCTGCATAAAACTACTAATTTGGTGTAATACCTCAAAATCTTCTTGGGAACTCCTACTAGAAGAGCGTTATCCAGAAAAACACAAGATCCGCTACCAAAAACAGAACTTAAAACATATTGAAATAACTGCGATCAAAAGTTAATCAAGCTCTATATCCCTCTCTGTGATGATTGGATGGTATTTCATAATTCCATCTCTCACTATAAGCTTGTTGCCGAGGGACTTCAGAGAAACATAATTCAAACTACATGGGCAGAAATCAATGGCAGAGCAAATGACTAAAGAAGAAATAGCCTTAAAGTATCAAAAAATATGTGATGGGATCGGAGTAGCGATCGCAAAAACCTTAGATCGTCATCGCAGGTTAGGTGAATCCATTGCCGTATGGCAAGACGGTAAGGTTGTAATTTTGTCAGCAGATCAGATACCTATTCCAGATCAAGAAATAACCCAAAAAATTTAGAAGCGATCGCCCAATACTATAATTAAAGTAACCCTAACTTAAAACTGTAATGACTATCAAAGAATTGCTGGTAGAGGAGATTGAAACCACTCCAAGCGAAATACTAGAAGATATATTTAGCTTTTTAAAGTTAGTCAAAACCACCCCAATGCAAAATTTATCAACTTACAAAGAACTTTTAGAACGTATTGACTACCTAGAAGCGATCGTAGGAATTAGAAAGGGACTAGAAGAATACGATCGCGGTGAAGGCATCCCAGCCAACCAAGCCCTAGCTACACTACAGCATAAACTTGGCATTCCACTTCGTCCATGAGCTACCAAGTTCTAATTCAACCTACTGCATTTCAAGAAATTGAAACGAACTATCTATCGGTAGCAATGTGATAACTTGAGCGCAGAAATAGCTAACAATTGGTATTACGAACTTCAAGATGCGATCGCTTCCCTTGAAAATTTACCTAATCGGTGTAGTAAGGCTCCAGAAGCTTCGGTGATTGAACGTGAAATTAGACAACTCTGGGTAGGAAAACGCAGGAAATATCGAGTTCTATTTGTTGTTAAGGATAACATTGTAGCAATTCTCCATCTTCGCCACAGCCAACAATCGTACATCGGTGATGAGTCAGAATAAATCTCAATTCACTCGGGAACTAAGACATCAAAAAATATGTAATGAGATCGAATTAGCGATCGCAAAAGACTGAGTGGCAAGACGGTAAAGTTGTAATTTTGTCAGCAGACCAGATACCTATCCCAGATCAAGAAACGACCCAAAAAATTTAGAAGCGATTAGATCGCTAGCAATGTAATTTATTGCGATCGCCCATAATCTCTCCGAACTCAACTATTTTTGCTTGCCTAATCTCGGATGAAGACAGAGATAACTTAAACGTAGCGATCGGTTTCGGCATGACAGACTACGCTTCACCAGAAAATGATAAAGTTTGCAACACAAAAATAGTGTATATTACCGTGCCGTGTGAAATCGTATGTTAGGCATCTTTCGGCTATCGGCTTGTGATCTTAATATTTTTTTCTTTGATTGCCTCTATTAGAGATTTTTCTTGCTCCTTATTGCTATGCTTTACCGCTAGCGAATAGACTTTATTGCAAAATGATGAATGGCTATCTCTTTTTATCAAAGGTATCACTATTTTTATGTATTCATCTGGCATTTTAACTTCAGCCAATGACGAAATATAAGCATCCAGAAAATCCTGCTCATTACCAGGAATCATCCAACTCCCATATTCATCAGCAAAGACAATTTCTTCACCATATTCCATTTTTGCAATTAGTTCGTAGAGAATTTCAAAAGATTCCACAGCAGATGTATGTTCTTTTTGTTTTGTTAACTGGGTGCTAGATTCTAGAAGATTGCCTAGCTTCTCAAACCATTCTTCTGTTTCTTCAGGAATATGAGAAAAGTTCTTAGAATTAATGTCAAAAGGCGAATAGTATACCCTTGCTAATGAGTCTTTATAGAATTTTTTTGATTCCCTTGTAATTTCCTGCGCTACGTTTTTTGATGGCTTAGACTCCTCTATTAGTCCGCCAAAAATATGTCGTCTTTGTTGAGTATTTGTTTCGTAATATGTCGAGTACAACAACTCAAGTAAAGTTGCTTTAGTTTGTCGCTTTAGCACTTTAAAAAGTACATCCTCATCCATATAAATATCTATTAAAACTTAAAACTAAAATATCATATCTGTCCGCTTCAATGATTTGTCATGCCCCGATCGCTTCTCAATTCTTAACTTTGGCGGCGGAACCCATTCTGAAAGGAATCGCCCATAACCTCTGAAGACTTGCAAACGAAGTGAATTATTTTTGCTTACTTAATTTATGCTAAAAAGTTGTTAAGTTAAATCAGTTTTTAGAGTAGATTTTTAGTAACACTAATTAAGCTAATAATAGTAAAGCTAATATAAGTTTAAGCGTTGAACTTGTCTCTCTGCTCAAACTGGTGATTACTGACTTAGCTTGATGCCATCACTAAAAAAGTTAAAGAAGTTATCAAAATAATTGAGAAAGATGGGTAGGTTCATATCAGAACTACAGGAAGTCATAGGCATTACAAACATCAAACTAAAAAAGGTATTGTTACAGTCTCAGGCAAAATATCAGATGATATGAAAGTGGGCACACTAAACAGTATTCTCAAACAAGCGGGACTAAAGGAGGAAAATTAATGTTTGAACTTTTAACAATTAAACCTACTAAGCCTAAAAGCTTAAATTACATTGTTATTGTGGAAAAAGCTGATAATAATTACTCTGCATACGTTCCCGATCTATTGGGCTGCACAACCACAGGGGAGAGCATTTCCGAAGTTCAACAAAATATTCAAGAAGCGATTAGAGGACACCTAGAAATTATGCACGAGTACGGAGAACCTATTCCAGAACCAACAGCTTTGCACGAACTTAGTAGCCCTGCCAGCATAATCCTTGAGATAACTATCCCTGAATTCAGATAAATAGCTTCGTGTAAATTTGATCTCAGCCCGTATGACATTCTGTCCAAGTCCAACGGTGATGGGTCAATAATGGATTTGTTTGTGCAGGTTTTGCTCGGAATTGCTCTGGGGGCAAAAATTTTCTAGTAAAGGCGGGGAGTGTTAAAGTACGCCAAATGCCTGACAAAGTAGCTAAAAGTAAAGAAATTTTTGATAATGCCGAACCAGAATATGAGCGGTACTATTTTGATGAGTCTACAGGGGGTTTTGTACTGGTACACGAAAGACATAACCGAGGTGAAAGCTTTGATTCAGAGTTATTTGTGGCTAAGGTATTTGCCACAAATGGTAGTCAGTTAACGCTTTTGGATGAATCTGATGCGATAGAAAGCAAACGTCCTGATGCTGAGATTGATGGCGAAATCTAGGATTTCAAGGAAATTAGAAATGCTGAAAATATGGCTGGTGCTGTTCAACAAAGCATTAGACGAGGGAAAAAACAGGCTGATAATATTGCTTTGCACTTAAATCAAAATTTTGATATCGCTAAAATTAATCAAGGTGTAGTAACTTCTTCGTACGCCTATAGAGAAATTTTAAAAGTTGCAATTGTAAATGTTGATAAAAAACAAGAAGTAATATTAATGCAGGAGATTAGAGATGGTAGACGTTTTCAAGGATTTTGAATACATTATTCAACAAGGAAAAATTAAATCAATGCCCAGTGAATCAAAGCTATTAATATTGGGGCAAATGCACTATGCAATGAAACGCGGTGACCTTACGGTTTCTGAAATTGATGCTTTAGAGAAAATTCTTGGTGTCGGTATTGGAAAATACAAAAAAGCGATAGAATTTGCTCTATTTGGGGAAACCGACGAAGCAGCCTAAGGGCAAACATCCTGATGCTGAGATTGAAGCACATAAACCTTGAGATAACTATCCCTGAATTCAGATAAATAGCTTCGTGTAAATTTGATCTCAGCCCATATGATATTCTGTTCAAGTCCAATGATGATGGGTTAATAATGGATGTGTTTGTACAGATTTTGCTTGGAATGGCTCTAGGAGCGATCGCTGACTTTAGTTAGAGATTGATGGATGTTGCGATCTATTTGTTAACCCATAGATTTGTACGAACCTCCACTGTTGGAATTTCACGAACTATTTGGCAAGCAAGGCGATCGCTGATTTTGTTGGAGATTGATAGATGTAGCGATCGCTTAAACTTGGTTTTTGGGAATCACATAGATTAAGCCTGAAATTATAGTTAATGCTAATGCCAGCCAGAATAGGATTAGAGCGTAGGGAATCTGTAAAAATAAAGCAGCGATCGCCACAATTTGCATTACAGTTTTAGCCTTACCCCAAATATTTGCGCCGACAATTGCGGTTGCCTTAGCGTCAGGTGCGCCCCGCCAAGCGGTAATTAAAATCTCTCTAGCAATAATCACAAATACAGCCCAAGCAGGGATTTGCTCCAGTTCGACTAAAATCAACAAAGCCGCAATTACCAACAATTTATCCACAAGGGGATCGAGAAATTTCCCAAACTCACTAATCTGATTTAGCTTGCGTGCCAGATAGCCATCTAACCAATCAGTTAAAGAGGCAATTAAAAACGTAACTGTAGCTATTTGCCGAGAGCGATCGCTATCATCACCCAATAAAACCATAAAAATAATTGGGACAGCGAGTAACCGCGATAAAGTCACCCAATTAGGAATCGTGTTGAGATTAGGCATTTTCTTAAATCAAATATTTTGCTAGACTAAAAAAATCTGAAAATCCGAATACTCAAATTACGGTTGATGACTCAAATAATTGTTGGTGAAAATGAAGGAATCGAGTCTGCCCTGCGCAGGTTCAAAAAGAAAATCCAAAGAGCAGGATTAATGGCAGATGTCCGTCGCTGTCAATATCACGAAACTACCATCGAAAAGCGTAAGCGCAAAGCTGAAAACGCCCGCAGAAAGGTTAGGTTTCATCGTTCTTAGGTTTGATGGAATCAGGGTCTGAAGATTTTAAACTAGTACCGTTTTGCTTTTTTAGCGATCGCCTATAAATAATGTCTCTGACCTTCCAGCAAGCATAAGCCAGTAAAAAGGTACTTATGACGGCGTAGGTACCTCCTGCTGGCATTCCTGAAATTGCTAAAGCAAGGCAACCCGCCCAAATTGTCAGGGTATAAATAAACAAAACCGCATCCCGCTTAGAAATCCCAGCTTGGATCAGACGATGGTGCAAGTGATGCTTACCTGCGGACATTACAGATTCACGGTTTCGTAGCCGCTTCATAATCACAAAAACTCCATCCAAAATTGGCACAGCCAGGATTAAGTAAGGTAAAATTACTGCTGCTACCGCCGCTGTTTTGACTAAGCCAATGACGCTGACCCCTGCTAGGGTAAATCCCAAATAGTATGCCCCGCCATCGCCCATAAAAATTTCGGCAGAGCTAAAGGGCTTAAAGTTATACCGCAGAAATCCCAAACATCCTCCTGACAGAGCCGCCGCTATTAAAGCTGCCGCAGGTTGATCCATAAATAAACTCGTTATGAGTAATACCGCCGAAGCGATCGTGGTTACACCCGCTGCCAAACCATCTAAGCCATCGATCCAATTTATGGCATTGACCATGCCCGATAACCAAACCATAGTGATGGGCAAACTAAACCAACCAAACTTAACAATGCCAAAGAACGGAACTGAAATAAATTCGATGCGGACTCCCACCCACCAAGCGATCGCTGAAATGAGCAATTGCATAAACAGCCGAAACGAGGCAGGGAGTTGAAATATATCATCAGCAAGCCCTAGCAAGAAGAAGGCAACACCACCAATGGTTACTCCCCATACTTCATACTCTTTTGCTGGAGTGAGTACACCAAACCAACCACCCCACCATACCAATAGCAAGGCACATAGCGTTCCCAAAAATATGGACACGCCACCCAAACGCACCACTGGAGTTGTATGCATTTTGCGATCGTTGGGTTGATCGGTTAAACCTGCTAATAGTCCTAATTTCCGAACAATAGGAGTACTAAACCAAACTACTAAAGCAGAAATAGTAAAAGCGGTAATAAAGGGGATCGCATCTTGATGAAACATCTATTTTTGCGGTTGGCTTGATCCAAAAATCACTTAGTTTGATACTCCCTATAGCTAGGAATTTTTACGAAGTTTTTGTCTTTATAAGGTGTGATCAATGCACCCCTAGTCACTTCTAAAAGAAATAATCTCAAAGTTGTGCTTACGTTTTAAATTTTTTAATCTGTCACCTTTCAGTTTTCACCGAATGTAGGTGCTTACTATAGCCAGCATATCAGAGTTTTTAGGTAAAAATGATAATCCCAAATCTTTATCACAACGAAATAAACAGGGTAAAATCAAATCGTTAACATGATCTAAATTAAGGCTATGACTACAATTGTTTCACAGGCTGCACCCAACGATCGCCAGCAATTTATTCAGAAAACCTACCTCCATCTAGCGGGTGCGGTAGCTCTGTTTACTGGTTTAGAAATAATTCTGTTTGTAACTGGTGCTGCTGATGCGATCGCCTCACTAATTTTTGCCCTACCGTTTTCGTGGTTTGCAGTATTAGGCGGATTTATGCTCCTTGGTTGGCTAGCTCGGCAAATGGCAAGTCGCACTGGTTCCATTCAAACTCAGTACATGGGCTTAGGACTGTATGTATTAGGACAGGTACTTATATTTGTACCTTTACTGTTCATTGCCGTCAATTTTACGAGTCCAGAGGTTCTACCCAGTGCTGCGATTCTTACAGGATTATTGTTTGCAGGTTTAACCACAGTTGCGTTTACGACCAAAGCTGATTTTTCATTCTTGGGGAGCATTCTTACTATTGTGGGCTTTGTGGCTCTGGGCATGATTATTTGCAGTATGATTTTTGGCTTCAAACTAGGAATATTCTTTTCCTTTGCCATGATTATCTTTGCCAGTGCAGCTATTCTTTATGACACTTCAAATATTATCCATCACTACACTACGGATCAATATGTAGCAGCATCCTTAGAGCTATTTGCTTCTGTTGCATTGCTATTTTGGTATGTGTTGCGGATTTTGATCCAACTGAATGGGCGTAACTAATTTCTTTAAACCAATTTAAGTTGTTTTAATGTAGGGGTGTTTTCACCTCTTTTTTGATGAATGTGCTTACTTTTTGAGAGGAATTGTCACTGTAAAAGTTGAACCTACACCTAAACTACTTGATACTTTAATTTGTCCTTGATGATTTTCGGTAATGGTTTTAGCGATCGCCAAGCCCAGACCAGACCCCTCCTTTGATTGCGGTTGATAACGCCAAAATCTTTCAAAGATCTGAGCGATCGCACTTTCAGGAATACCAATGCCTGTGTCGGTAATTTCAATCTGTGCTTGATTTTGGTTATTAATTGCTAAAGAAACTGTTACTTTCCCTTCAGCTTTCGTGTAGTTGGTGGCATTACTAACAAGGTTGGTAAATAAGCGGATTAATTGAGAGCGATCGCCTAGAACATTTACAGGAATTTCCAAAGTTGAAAGTTCAATGGTGATATTTTTGGCAATAATTTGTTGCTCTTCCACCACGTTTTGCAAAATTTGATCTAGATCACAGGAACTTTTTTCCGTAACTTTGAGGGGTGTTTCTTGCCGAGCTAAGAATAGCAAATCTTCTAAAAGACGGGAAAGGCGGCGGGTAATTCTTTCTATAATTTCTAATTGCCGTTGATGGTCTTGCCAATTGGGGTTGGGATCAGCCAAGGCGACTTGAACATTAGTTTGAATTACGGCAATCGGGTTACGCAACTCATGGGAGGCATCGGCAGTAAATTGTTTGAGGAGTTGATAGGCTTCTTTGATCGGAGCGATCGCAATGCCTGAAAGCCACCAACCACACAAAGCGACAACAGCAATCATAATTGAAGTCCCGATCGCTAAATCTACTAGCAATTGCTGAATAGGCTTAGTTACTTCAAACCACGGATGGCTTACCCGTAAATAGCCTAAGAGTTTTCGCTCAAATATGACTGCTTCTGTAAGTTGACGGACAGGTTCATCATTAAGGTATGTAGTCCGATATTGGGGCTGAAGATATAACTCAGAGTGGGGCTGAGAATGTGAAGTATCAGGAATTTGCAGATATAGGGTGGCAGTCTTGGGCATAGTCGTCCACACTAATTCACCTGTGGGGCTAAACCATTCAATATCAATATGATCGGCTTCAATATCGTTGCCCAGACTAGACTCTAGGTTAATATTTTTAATTAGCGATCGCTCTAAAACCTCAGCAACATGGGCGATCGTGTCATCAATGCGATCAATTAAAGTTATGCGCACATAGCCATAAAATCCACTAGCAAAAATGAGTAATAAAATTGCTGTAACCGTGCTGTACCAAAGTGCTAGCCGCCGTCGTGTGGATTGAAACATTAGGCAAAAAAGAAATACTTAACCATGCCTGCTACAGTTCCACCAAAAATAGTAATAAATGCGCCCCGACTGACTATTTCTTCATTGCTTACTGCTTCATAAAACTTGTGCATAGTTAGCCATACACCTTTACTTCCTACGCTGTTGGGTAGACGGCTATCCCAAGGATTAGTAGGCTATCTCCGCAAAGCCTGCGGTTTTTAGTTGGTTTGTTGAATTTCTTCATCACGATTCTTCGCCGTTATTTTCAGTTAATTTAATGACGATGGCACTTCTCATCAACCTGATCACAGGCTACTAGTTTTAAGATGTTTGACGTGGGATTTCAAGCCCGAAGTTTTTGCCTTGGTTATCGGCTTTGCAAAAATATACCATAATAAAACTAAATTTATTTTACTTACCTTTATTGGGAAACTATGCACAAGTGTAGCTAACTTATTGACTGCTTATCGTAGCTCTTTTATCAATACCGCTAAGTTTGGCATCCATGATTCTAACGTCAGCACTAATTTTTTCATCACCCTGCCTAATTTCGGCAATAAGTTTAATTTCCGATGATTGAATCTCTGCGCTTGGTTTTTGGTCAATTTGCTTAATTTCAGCAGTAAGTTTCTCATCAATTTTTTGAATATCAGAAGTTAACTTAGTTTCAACCTGCCTAATTTGAGTGCTGAGTTTCTCATCAACTCTCTTAATTTCGGCACTGTGCTTTTCATCAACTCGTCGGATTTCAGCAGTAAGCGTGGCAAAACCAACTCCCATTTTCTTGTCTAGGGATAGGATTAATTCTTTTAGGTCTTGGTTGGTAATCTCAGTCATAAAATTAGCAAGCTTTCTAGTTAATGCCCCGTGGGATTAATTATAACGTTGGCTATGTTGGCTTAATGTTAGGCAAAGGAAATAATTAAATAGCCATCTTGAAATTTAGCGCCATTGGCTTGTTTGCCTGTAAGTTCGGGTGGCAAAAATAAATTACGTCTTTGATCCCCTGCTTCTATAGTTACTTCTGGTCCTGACTGGATTAGTTTTACTTGTTTTTTGTCAAAGGTTGGTAAAAATAGCTTGACCTGAGATTTGGCAATATCCACAGTTAAAGATAAAGCTGCAAGATTTGGAGCAAGGCGATCGCTAATTTCTAATTCTTCTACATCGTCAGGGATCAACTGGATGGGTAAAGGATCAAATTCAGAAAGTGCAAATTTCCCACGGCTCAATACTCCCGCCACGCTTAAACCTACCTGTTGGGCACTTCCCCATAAATATTTAGCAACGGAGATAGCGATCGCCGAGTTATTTGTGACTAAATACGCTGCCACCCGATTAGGATTATTAACTGCCTGAGTACCTTGTTCGAGGACATTGGGAACTTTACCAGCTTGATTCGTTAAATCCTCGGTGGCAGAAACCTGTAAAACACTCTTGAGCATTGGTTCTATAAATGGCGACATTGCTTGCCCCACGGTAGAACCCACTAAAACTTGCCTAAATCGGCGTAAATACCAAGCTAAAATCTCTGGCATCCCCAACATTCTGAGCGTAGTTAAATCCCCAGAGCCGTCATAAATAATATAGTCATAATTACCTTCTGCATCCTGCTCCCTCAGAAAACTCAGTCCTAGAGCCTGATCCATCCCAGGGAGAATCCCTAGTTCCTGCCCATAGACTTCTTTTAAGAACGGAATGCGGAGATATTGACTTTCTAAGCTTTTCATTTTTTCCCAATAGCGTTCCATCAGCACTGTCGAACTCAGTTGAGCCGCCATGAGATTAGATGAAATTAGTTGGGGATCATTACTTAGATCATGCCCCAGCATTAAGTTATATCCCTCTTGCTGTCCTACTAAAAGTACCCGTTTACCCTTAATTGCATAGGACTTAGCCACAGCGATCGCCACTGTAGTTTTACCGACTCCACCTTTACCTAGAAATGTCAGAATTTGGCTCATGCTTAGATTTTTGATTAACCCTTTGCTTTAAACTAACACTTGGCGTGAAGTAGGGAACTGATGTGGCAGGAATTTGAATTTCGGTTTGGGTTTGGGGATGAATACCAAGACGCGATCGCCGATATCGTACCCCAAATTTACCAAAATTATTAATTGATACTAAATTATGTTCAGCCAAGGACTGGGTGATACAGGTAATTACAGCCTCTAAACTAGCTCCAGCTACACTCGTGGTTAGTCCATCCACTTCAGTCACCATGAACTTAACAATATCTTGGCGATTTAAGACTTGCTGACTTAAGGCTGGGTAATTACGACCAGTCATTAGGCGATCGCTTCTAATTCATTAGGAAAAAACCAAGTAGCCTTATTATCTGTGAACTTGACTATATAACCGAGATTATTGCCGTCCATAATTTTGGGTTCTTTAACAACCCCAACTTCGCCAATGCGGCTGCTGACTTCTTTGTTAACTAGATCTTGGAGTGGACGAATGCGAACTTTTTGACCAACTTTCATAGTAATTTTGCTGCTGACTTTTATTTACAGATTAAATTTAGGTAATGATTATAATTATTTCAAAGTTTACACTTTTACGTTCTGATTGATAAAAATTGCTTAAAAAATTTACCTTGAGCAATTTCAAACTATGTGGAGTTAGAAGTATTAGTTCTTAACATGGATCGGGATTAAATAAAAGAGCAGGGTCTTTGTAAAGCGGTTGTCAAGAGTTTTTTATAATCGCGATCGCTAATTTCAAAAGCCCCAAATCTTTCTAGGTGGGGATTCATCATTTGCACATCAAATAAAACAAAGCCTTGCGATCGTAAATGTTCAACTAATCTCACCATCGCCACCTTGGAGCTATCTGGCACTCGGTAAAACATAGATTCCCCAATAAATACCCCATTAATACTGATCCCCAAAATCCCCCCTGCTAATTTCCCCTCATACCAAGTTTCAAAACTATACGCCCAACCCCCTTGATGTAATGCCTCATAAATTTGCCTTAACTCCACAGAAATCCAAGTGGTGTCTCGATCTGCACATCCTGCTACAACTTCATTAAATGCTTGGTTAATCTTGACATCAAATCGATTTTGATTCAGTATCCTTTGGAGCGATCGGGGATACGCAAATCTTTGATCCAAGGGCATCAAGGTACGCTTATTGGTGTAAAACCACTCTACAGGTTGACCATCACCTTCAGACATTAAAAAATGCCCCTGAGCGTAGCCTTGAATTATGTTTTGTATATCCATAAGCCTTTACTAAACCTTGACACTCCCGCCGATAAATCGGGGGATTCTCAGTTCATAGACACACCTTAAAATTATCTATCTCTTACGAGTAGTACTTAAACTCTTTAACCGTTCGATTGAACCAATTATCAAGTCTAACTTAGACAATCCCAGAGGGCTCTATCTCCGTGAGCTTACTAGGATATTTACCTAGAGTTTGGGTATGCCCTACCCTACCTTATTAAGTGATACAAATTGTTTGTTGTCTGGGAAAAGGAATGCGTTGATTCCTTAGCTGTTTTAAGAGTTTTCGCCGCTCTTCGCCCAACGATTTATGCCTAAAAGTGTGTCTTAACTGTTTCACG
>CASBQR010000049.1 GCA_949127865.1 Synechococcales cyanobacterium PMM_0082 | reverse complement strand
AATGGATCAAAATCTGGTAAGCCTAGATTCAAATCTGAAGCTAACTTCAAGACAATGACCTTTGCCACAGCATCGGATAATTGGATCAAGTTAATCAGAAAAAATTGGTTATACTTGCGACTTGCAAAGCTAGGAGTTGTTAAGGTTAGGATGCACAGGGTTATTCTCAATGGATTTGCCATAAAACAAATCAGTGTAACTAAAAAAGCCGATGGATGGTTTATCCAAATGATGCTAGAAGATCCAACTGTACCTAGCTTTAAGCCTGACGAGATTACTCCTACTTGGGATAATTCATTGGGCATGGATGCAGTGTTACATGAAGATGTCTATATGGCAACTTCTGAAGGTGTAAAGCTACCATCGCTTAAACCATTGCGTAAGAATCAACTCAAACTAGATCGTATTTCCATTAAACGGAATAATCGTAAAAGAGGCTCTAGATCTAGACGTAAACTAGCAAAACGTGAAGGTAAGCAACATCAAAAGATCGCACGTTCTCGTAAAGATTTTCAGTATAAAACTGCTCATCAGCTCGTTAGAACTGGTAAGAGGTTTTTCTTCCATGAGGATCTAAATCTCAAGGGTTTAACCAAACGCAACAAGGCAAAACAATCTGAGGATGGAACTTTCTTGCCTAACGGTCAATCCGCAAAGTCTGGACTGAACAAATCATGGAACGATGCTGCGTTTGGTAATTTCTTTAAGACACTGGAATACATAGCCGCAAAAGCTGGATCAGTTGTCATTGCTAAACATCCTGCTTATACATCAATGATTCTCAGTTATCGCAACGAAATAATTTTTACTGATTGCGGTATCAGGGAATATTGGGATGAGCAAGAAGCTTTGATGGTTGATAGAGATATAAATGCTGCTATCAACTTAAAAAGACTAGGGTTGGAACTTTTCCCTAGTATAAAACGCCGTAGTGGGAATATTTCTGTAGTAGGAACTATGGATAACAGTACCACGAAGGAAATTCTTCATATCTTGAGAAAGACTGAAGATGCTTACGCTGTATCTAAAAGATCAG
The DNA here is from genome assembly GCA_949127865.1 of Synechococcales cyanobacterium PMM_0082. Classification (GTDB taxonomy): domain Bacteria; phylum Cyanobacteriota; class Cyanobacteriia; order Pseudanabaenales; family Pseudanabaenaceae; genus PCC-7502. The sequence goes on along the minus strand of CASBQR010000049.1, from coordinate 6,017 downwards.
CGTAGGAGTAGTTCACTTGTATAGCAATTCTATCGGTTCATCACTATATTGAGTTCTTGTCCTTCGATTAAAGCCTAAGTAAGTTATCTAATCAGTAATTTATGAATACGAAATTTATCTTAATTCCTCATGTTACGCAGAAGTCTGAAGTTCTTACAGAAAGCTAGTCTCAAACAAGCCAATACCACAGGGTTTAATGCTTTAATTGCGTGTAACCCTACTGAAACTGTTGATCTAGTCAAATTGTTCTGCGTAACATCAGTTAATTCTTAAAAATGCTTAGCTCCTGTAAATGAAATACTATGAATGCCTTTGCGCAAATTATTGGACAAAATACAGCGATCGCTCTCCTCAAGTCCGCAATTAAGCAAGATCGAATTGCCCCCGCGTATTTATTTACAGGGATGGAGGGCATTGGGCGCAGATTAACCGCTTTAGCATTTGCTGAGGCTGTCATTAATGATCCAAAATCATCTCTACGGGTACGAGGCAGGAATCACCCTGATTTGATGTGGGTGGAACCAACCTATTTAGACAAGGGTAAACTTTTAACCGCCGTTGAAGCGGAAGCGGCAGGATTAAAAAAACGCTCTGCTCCCCAAATTCGCATTGAACAAATTCGCGGGATTGGGCAGTTTCTCAGTCAGCCGCCTTTGGAAAGTAAGCGATCGCTAGTAATTATTGAAGATGCCCAAACTATGCCCGAAGCGGCTGCTAATGGCTTGCTTAAAACTTTAGAGGAACCAGGTAGAGCGACTATTATTTTAATTGCTCCCAATATTGGTTCGCTTTTGCCGACTTTGGTATCTCGATGTCAGCGCATTCCGTTTTATACCTTGAGTAGTTCTGAGTTAATGACAGTTCTATCCATGCATAATTTTAATCAAAATGGTATTGAGCAGCTTTTTTTACAGGAGATTATTGATTTAGCTCAAGGTTCCCCAGGGGCAGCGATCGCTAATCTTACCCAATTTGAAACTATTCCTGCACAAATTCTGACTGATGCCCAAAATCTTAGTAATAATCCCAGACAGGCTCTAAGTTTGGCAAAAAATATCTCTAAGGAGTTAGAACTAGAAACGCAAATCTGGTTACTTAGTTATTTGCAAAATCATTTATGGCGGCAAAACAAGTTAACAACTCTGAAAACTATGCAATCCCTAGAGTCAGCAAAGCAACAGTTAAATAGTTATATTCAACCTCGGTTGGTGTGGGAAGTTTTGTTATTAGGAATATAAGATCTGAGCATGGTGCCGAATATGATCCTCAATAAAAGTTGCCACAAAATAAAAACTGTGATCATAACCCTGTTGATAGCGCAAAATTAAGGGCTGATTCGCCAATTCACACGCCTGTTGGAAAGTGTTAGTAAATAGCTGATTTTCTAAATAGGCATCCACCGTACCTTGATCGTACAAAATCGGCTGCGGAAAGCCATGCTCTTTGACTAGCTCACTAGCATCGTAGGCTTTCCAAGTTTCCCGATCGCTTCCCAAATAATTTATAAACGCCTTTTGTCCCCACGGGCATTGACTTGGAGCCGCGATCGCTGCAAATACCGAAACCGATAAGTATTGATCAGGGTTACGGAGGGCGCAAACTAACGCACCATGTCCACCCATAGAATGTCCAAAAATTCCTTGACGGTCAGGCAAAGTCGGAAAATTTTCATGGATTAAATTTGGCAATTCTTGAGTTATATAACTGTACATTTGATAGTGCGATCGCCAAGGCTCCTCCGTCGCATCCACATAAAATCCTGCTCCACTGCCCAGATCCCAATCTTTACTTTGATCAACAATCCCTATATTTCTAGGGCTAGTATCTGGTACTACCAGAATTAAGCCATACTCCGCCGCCCATTTCTGCGCTCCCGCCTTTGCCATAAAGTTTTCCTCAGTGCAGGTCAACCCCGAAAGAAAAAATAACACAGGCACAGTTTGGGACTCTACTTGGGGCGGAAGATAAATAGAAAAGTGCATTTCACAGTTGCAAACTTCTGAAAAGTGAGTATAAAAGCTTACCTTGCCGCCAAATGAGAGATGTTCAGATCGAAGTTTCAGAGACATATATTAGTTTTGAGTAATTCAGCTGCTTTAGGCGATATGGTTATTAATTATGTACTTGCCTTGATTTTAGATGACATCAGCAGAAATTTTAGCCAGTTTTGCCCGTTTTGGTATTCATTTAGGTTTAGAAAGGATTCAGCAGCTTTTAGCAGATTTAGGCAATCCCCAAAAACAAGTGCCAATTATCCATGTGGCAGGAACAAACGGTAAAGGCTCGGTGTGTGCTTATCTGGCTTCGATCCTCAGTGCCGCAGGCTATAAAGTTGGGAGATATACCTCACCGCATTTAGTTAACTGGCGAGAACGGATTTGTATTAACTCAGAATGGATTAGCGATCAAGATTTATTAGAAGCACTGCAACAGGTGCAGAAGGTCATTACACCTGTTGCAATCCCCACGCAGTTTGAGGTAATTACGGCGGCGATGTGGTGGTATTTTGCTCAGTCTCAGGTTGATATTGCCATTATTGAAACAGGTTTAGGCGGCAGGCTAGATGCTACTAATGTGTGCGATCGCCCTGTAGTTTCTGTAATTACCTCCATTAGCCGCGATCATTGGCAGAGATTAGGAGATTCTTTGAGTGCGATCGCCTCGGAAAAAGCTGGAATAATTAAACCCAATTGTCCTGTCGTTGTAGGGGGATTACCATTTGATGCCATAAAGGTGATACGAGAGAAAGCCGAATCTTGCCAAGCTCCCATTATCTGGACAGAAGCTGCTACTTTAATTAATCAAAATCGAGCAGAATGGCGGGGCATAGAATATCCACTTTCACTTTTAGGCAACCATCAATTAATGAATTCGGCGATCGCTATTGCCACAGTTCAAACATTGCAAGCACAGGGCTGGCATATTTCCCCCAGCGCAATTACTAAGGGCATGGCAGAAACCCAATGGGCGGGGAGATTGCAGTGGACTACCTATAAATCTCATAAAATTCTTTTAGATGGAGCGCATAATCTTGCGGCGGCGGAATATCTACGGATATTTGTGGATGAATTTTATCCCAATGGGCAAAGGCGATGGATTATCGGAATGTTGGATACCAAGGATTATGCAGGAATTTTGCGATCGCTCCTGCAACCCCAAGATTTATTATTTATTGTGCCAATTCCTAACCATCAATCTGTCGATCCTGAAATTTTAGGGGCGATCGCCAACGATATTCTCAAATCCTCAGCCATAATCTGTGAAAATCTAGAATCTGGACTAAAAACAGCCTTTAGCCATAACTATCAAGACTCCGATCTAGTGACGCTTTGTGGTTCTTTATATTTAGTCGGTGAGTTTCTTAGGGTAGAATACAAACACCAATCCTGATTCCCTATGCAAATAACCTTCCTTGGCACCAGTTCTGGAGTTCCCACCCGCAAACGCAATGTGTCTAGTATTGCGCTACGGCTACCCCAGAGAGCTGAGGTCTGGCTCATGGACTGCGGTGAAGGCACACAACAGCAGATTTTACGCAGCGATGTCAAAATTAGTCAGATTACCAAAATTTTTATTACCCACATGCATGGGGATCATATTTTTGGATTACCAGGATTACTAGCCAGTTGTGGTATGGCTGGCAATGTCGAGCATATTGATCTATATGGACCTACAGACTTAGCAGATTACCTGAATTCTTGTTTGCGCTACAGTGAAACTCGTCTTTCCTATCCCATTAAAATTCATAAAGTTGCGCCAGGGTTCGTCTGTGAAGATGAAGAATTTATTGTGACCTGTGCGCCCCTAAAACATCGAGTTACTGCCCATGGTTATCGCATTGAGCAAAAGGATCGGTTGGGAAGATTTAATGTAGAAAAGGCGATCGCCCAAAAAATTCCCTCAGGTCCTCTGTATGGGCAATTAAAGCGGGGGCAGAGTGTGACCTTACCTGACGGTAGATTTATTGATGCTAGTAATTTTCAAAGCCCACCCCAAATTGGACATAAGGTAGTTTACTGTACTGACACTATCTATTGTGAAAGTGCGGTCGAACTAGCTAAAAATGCCGATGTTTTGATTCACGAAGCCACTTTTGCCCATCAAGATGCCGATCTCGCCTATCAGCGTATGCACTCTACCACGACCATGGCAGCCCAAGTTGCTCTCGCTGCTGGGGTCAAGGCATTAATCATGACTCACTTTAGCCCCAGATATGCACCAGGAAATTCTTTGCAATTGGAGGATTTATTACAAGAAGCAAGGATGATTTTTCCTAATACCTTCATTTCCCAAGATTTTATGACCTTTGATGTCGAAGCAATCGCTCGCCCTGAAATCTTGCAACATCAAGCACTTGCATAAATCTATAGCCAACCGTAAAGTTTATAAATTAGTAGTCCAATATATTCTTTGAGCGCATTTGTTGTATTACTTAAGGCACTGGCTTCAGGCAGAAAATCAAAAATATTTGGTGGATTAGAACTTTCAACCACATAAAAATCTGTGGGAGCAGCGATCGCTTCTATCCCTAATTTCTGAAATATTGCCAGCGATCGGGGCGTATGTAAAGCCGAAGTTACAAGCAGGATTTGATTAAGACCAGATTTTTGCAGAATCTTTTGCACATTTACCGCATTTTCATAGGTATTCAAAGAATCAGGATCTTGAGTAATTGCGGATTTTGGCACTCCCAATGCCTCAGCAATTTCGGACATATCTTCGGATTCTGCCCTGCCCCCTTCGCCCAAAAGAGAAGTTCGTCCTCCACTAACAATTAATAAAGGAGCTTTTTTTTGCAGCCATAATTTAGAACCATAGAGAATGCGATCGCCCGCCTCTGATACTTCAATCCATGGACGGGGATAAATTACCGACTTAATGCCACCGCCTAAAACTACGATTGCATCTGATTTTGGCAAATTCCCCTTAGGTAGATTCTGATATTCTAGCGATCGCATTAATAAATCAGATAGCAAAGGCATACTACTCATATACAGAATCACGATTGGCGCAGAGATCAAGGCGATTGCCGATCTACGCTTGAGGCGGATCAGGCATACCAAGCCAAATATCAATAGAATCAGAGATAGTCCTAGGGGATAGATAAATAGGGGCAGAAATTTAGATAGGAAAAATGACATATCTCACACTAAGGAATTTTAATATTTTGCAGGAAATATCATCTTAAATAACCAAAATTAAGTTTGATGTTTTCAGTATAGTTAAAGTAAGTATTAACATTTTGCAAGAACTTGAGAAGAGTAAGATAATGTTTCTAAATTCATTGGATAGAGATCACATCTTGAATGAGCTATACGCTTTAAAGCCTGATTTAGCTATTCGATATGATGTCAATAAAATTGGCATATTTGGTTCAGTCGCTAGGAATGATGCTAGTGATTATAGCGATATTGATACTGTGGTAGATATGCAGCCTAATATCCTAAAGCGTTTTAGCCTCAAGGCAGAACTAGAAGAAAGATTTGGGAGAAAAGTAGATGTAGTTCGATACTGGCATGGGATCAATAAATATCTAAAAGCAAGAATTGATGCTGACAGTATCTATGTATGATCGCTCAATGCTTTTGGAGTTATTTCTGGAAATTGATAAGGCAATTAGGAGAATCGAACGACGGTTTTTAGGAATCAACTCACCAAATGATATTTTTTAACTGATTCGCGGGAAGTCCCGCGCTCTAATCGATTCGACTGAGCGTCGGGATGAAAGCAGGTGAGACAAGTGGCTCGATGCCACGCAGTCGAACAACTATCTGGGTGTATAGGTTTACCATGGCACTTAACTCGTGGTAAAATATATTTATGCTGATCATGAATTACACTTACCGTATTTACCCAACCGAGCTTCAAGAGCAAGAACTGCTTGAGTGGCTCGAAATCTCTCGCAAGGTATATAACTACGCTTTGGGAGAAATCAAAGATTGGATAAACTCGCGTAAGTGCATGATCGACAGATGTTCTTTGAGAAAGGAATATATCATCCCTGCTGATGCTCCTTT
>CASBQR010000048.1 GCA_949127865.1 Synechococcales cyanobacterium PMM_0082 | reverse complement strand
TTTTTAATCATATTAAGCTGGGAGTTACGCTGAGTCGTAAGTGCATTATTGCCTTTCTGGAGGTTTTGATAGAATCCAGTTACAAATTTGAAATGTTTTACGAATTTGTGGGCTTAGGGCAAAATAATTACAGCAATGGCAGGGATAATTGATATATACAGATTATGTAAGAGATTTCTTGCCAAGGAAGGATAGATTGTGTGGGATTGGATATTAGAGCCAATTAGTTATCAGTTCATGCAAAATGCTTTAACTATTGGGGTGTTAATTGGAATTTTATGCCCTGTAGTGGGAACTTACCTGATTGTGCAGAGAATGTCATTATTAGGGGATGTGATGGCGCATTCAGTATTACCGGGGCTGGCGATCGCTTTTTATTTGAAAATTAATATTTTAATTGGGGCTTTTGTGTCAGGTATGATTAGTGCGGTTTTAATTGCATGGCTGCGATCGCAAACTAGAGTGAAAGTCGATGCAATTATGGCATTAATGTTTAGTAGCTTTTTTGCCTTGGGGATTATGTTGATTACCCTTTTACGGAATAAACTCGATTTAGATAGCTTTTTATTTGGTGATATTCTCAGTGTTTCTCGTGAAGATGTCTGGCGCACAGGAATTATTACCCTAATTGTTCTATTTGTGGTCAGGCTCACTTACAAGGAGATGTTGTTTTATACCTTTGATCCAATTGGTGCCAAGGCAGTGGGACTCCCTGTTAATCTAATTTACTTGGGCTTAATGGCTGGGGTCACGTTAACAATTATTGCCAGTATGCAAACTGTGGGTGTGGTGTTGGTGGTATCAATGCTGATTGGACCAGGAATTACCGCTTATTTAGTGGTCAAAGAACTCCATACCATGATGATGCTTGGAGCGGCGATCGGGGTGATTTCGGCAATTGGGGGAATGTATATAAGCTATTACTTAAATGTCCCTTCTGGTCCTGCGATCGTGTTATTTAATATGGCGATCTTTTTGATAACTCTAATCTTGAGTAGTGATTTCAAAGAAATAATCAAGATTAAAAATACTTTGTAATGCCTGATCTAAAAAGCGATCGCCATTACGAACAGCTACAACTACACTAAACTAATAGCTACATATAATTCTATTTTTTCTGTAATAGCTGGATCATAAATAAAACGATAAAGCTGGGATTATTAAATAAGTATCTGCGCCATAGCCTTTGTGGTTCTTGGATCAAGCGATATAGCCACTCCAACCCAAACCGCATCATCCACCGTGGAGCCTGAGATACCTGTCCACTGTGAAAATCAAATGCCGCACCGACCCCAATCATCACCGCATTAATTTTACCCTGAGCCTGAGCCATCCAATATTCCTGTTTGGGGCAACCTAAACCTACAAATATGACCTTTGCTCCCGAAGCTTGAATCCGTATTAAATCTTCTTGATCAAATTCGTTGTAGTCCCGAAAAGGTGGTGCGTATGATCCAGCGATCGCCAAGGTGGGAAATTTTGCTTTTAAGTTTTTTTCTAATTTTTCTAAGGTTTGCTCTGTACTGCCATAGAGATAGATAGAATGCCCTAGTTGTGCCGTGCGATCGCACCATGCCAACATCAAATCAGGACCATACACCCGTTGTTGTATTTTCTCCCCTAGTAATCTTAATGCCCAGACCAAAGGCGTACTATCGGGAGTAACTAGATCAGCTTGATTCAAAACTCGTTGATAGGATTGATCCCAGTAGCCAGTCATGACCACATGGACATTAGCGGCAACTATATAACAAGATTTCGCAGCCTCGATCCATCCTTGAATGCGATCGCAGGCATCTTGATAGCTAGTAGCTTGAATATTCGTTCTTAAAACATGATAGGAATTCAAGACATTTAGGCGGTTTTAGATGGATGTATTTGCCCAAATTACCATAATATCTAAGCTAAACTTAACTTGTGGGCTATGAGGACAAAACAGTAATGTCAAAGCGAGTCAGAATTGAACCGATCGCGCAGGAAATAGATATCGAGACTAACGGGAACCTCCTATCTATCCTCATGGAAGAAGACCTAAATATTTTAAAAGAATGTGGCGGTCGGGGCATGTGTGCTACTTGTCATGTTTATATTCAAGAGGGTATGAGTTCTCTGAGTCCAATTGCCAAGCGTGAGCAACGCACCCTACAGATAATCACCACCTGTAAGCCTAATTCTCGTCTTGCTTGCCAAGCTAAAGTCATAGCCGAGGGCGTAGTCGTAGAGCTACCCGTGGGCATGTATATCCAATCTATTCAAGATATAGAAGCTCTGATTGGTAGGCGGTGTGAACGCCCGATGCTCCATCCTGTAACTGGTCAAACTTTAGTAGAAGTAGGACAAATCATAAGTCGCTCGATTGTGAGGCAACTGGAAAGCATAGACTTGGGGATTCGGGAACAATTAGCACAGACTAAATAGGCTTAAACTGAATTAATTTCTGCCCAAGGTCATCATGACTAAACCTATCATTGAGTAAGTATTAAAAGGGAAAATATTAAATGACTATCAGTAATGGGGGGGTAGGTAATGCGATCGCTAAAAGTCGCAATATTCATAGTCACTACAGCTTAAATGACTTTTTTATACCTAATTCAGAACAAGGGATAATTAATGACTGGAACGGAATGCGGAATGTTTTCACCAGTGAAGATTTTATTATTGGCTTACAAGAAGGACTAGAAGAGGAAGTAGGCGAAGCTTCTGCCGCAGTGATGTACTCGATTGGCTGTGAGTGGGGGCGTAAAGATGCCGAGTTTTTTACCCAATGGTTTGAAAAAGATTTTAATCAGAGTATTCGCCAAACCAATTTACCGTTTTTACTAGAAACTTGGTGGTGGCCGTTTGCAGCTCAAGGTTGGGGACGGTGGAATATGGATATGAGCGATCGCAAGCGAGGATTTATGTTTGTTAGTATTTATGATTCGGTGGTAGCTCGTACCCTTGGCGATGTAGGCAAGCCTGTGTGTCATCTTTATGCTGGTTTATTTTCAGGATTTTTTACAAATCTGGTCAGCAAAAAATTAGACTGTATCGAAATTCAGTGCTATTCCATGGGTGAAAATTTCTGTAAGTTTCTGCTTGGTGGTAGCGATCGCCTTGATGCTGCATCTTTTTGGCTGAATGAAGGGGCAACCAGTCAAGATATTGAGCGACAATTACGGGAAGGAGTATTAATAAGATAATGGCTACATTAACTAAAAATGCTTTTAGGCAGCAGTCGGTTAAAGAATTTTGGCAAGGTGTAAATTGGGAAAATATTGCCACACGTCATCTTCACCAATCTTCAACAATGCCAATGACTTTATCTGTGCAAGATTATTTTGCGATGATTCCTTGGTCAGGAGTAGCGATCGCCCAATCCAGACCTAAACCAATTTTGATAGAGGAGATCAGTAATACCGAGACCCTAGAGGATTTTCTTGATGACATATCTAAATTCTTTTAGTATGGCTATACCCAATTGCATATTTAGTTAGACTGAAATTTAGAATTACTACGCCAAATTTTCAAAATTGTGGTTTACTGTTTGCAGTAAGAATGTGAGGAAAAGAATGGCTACAGAGTGGCAAGGTATGAGGAGCTACGCTACCCAACAACCTATCGGCATTTTTGACAGTGGCGTTGGTGGTTTAACTGTCTTACAAGAGCTCAAACGTCAGCTTCCCAACGAGAAAATTGTATACTTTGCTGATACTGCTAGAGTGCCTTGGGGTTCTCGCTCTCAGGCGGAAATTATTGAGTTTGTCCAACAAATATTGACATGGATGCAAACTCAGCAAGTCAAGATGGTTGTGATGGCTTGTAATACGAGTTCGGCTCTGGCACTAGAAACAGTGCGATCGCAATTTGACCTGCCCATGCTTGGTTTAATATTACCTGCTGCTAAGGCTGCCATTAAATATGGTCAAAAAATTGGGGTAATTGCCACCACTGCCACAGTTCAGAGTATGGCGTATGTTGATGCAATCATGGAAACAGAAAAGAATGCTCAGGTATGGCAAGTTGCCTGCCCTGAATTCGTGCCATTAATCGAAGCAGATCGCATTCACGACTCCTACACCTTTGATATTGCTCAAAAATATTTAGCTCCGTTAATTGAAGCGGAAATTGATACCTTGGTGATGGGTTGTACCCACTATCCCCATTTAATCGAGTTATTTAAACAAATTCTGCCTAGTCATGTCAAATTTATCGATCCTGCTAAATATGTAGTTAAAGCGGTAAGTCAAGAGTTAGAGATTTTAGGCTTGGGCGATCGCCGAAAAAATGCTATGAAGATTTATGATTCTAAATTTTATGATTCTAAATTTTATGTAAGTGGAGATCCTGAACAATTTGGTCAACTTTCTAGTCGTTGGCTAGGGTATACACCTCTAGTCCAAAATGTTGAACTTGCCCCTTCTATCCACCTCCCTTCCCCTAAGGCTGAAGAATTAGTCTTAACTGAAATGGCAGACACGTTTGAACTACTTTCCTAATTTTTTACAATTAACTCTGATCATCAATTTCGATAATTAATGCTAAGGCAGCTCAAACATCCCCTATCAATCAGTCTATGTCTGCTGCTTCTTGGTAGCTATGCAGATAAATCAATGGCTGAAATTTTTAGCGATCGGGTGCTGTATGCCCAAGCAGCTAATATTCAGTTGCGAGGAGTACAAAATACGCCAGAAGGCATAGTGCTTCTAGTCAATGGCAACCCGCAAATCACCAGTGAAAGAGCTATTAATCCCGATCGCCTTGTCATAGATCTAGTCGGGACTGTAGTTAATCCTCGGTTGCATAAGGCAGTAATTCCCATTAATCGCTATGGAGTTAGACAGATCAGAATTGGTCAAAATCAGCAGAATCCTCCGATCGCTCGGATGGTTTTAGACTTTGAACCCAACAGTGATACTAGCTCTGTGGACTGGGAAGCACTCTTCATGCCTAATCGTGGTGCGGTTATAGTTAGACCTGTGGGGGTTGCTAGTACTCCACCTCTTAGCACTTTAACGAATCCTTCCCGTAATAATCCTCCCACTACTACTTCTTCTAAATCCCCAATTAGATCGGGTAATGCTACTGCGGCGACCATTCAAAAGATTATCCTTTCCGATTCAGGACAACTGCTAATTCAAACCAATCAACCTTTTACCTATCTGGGCACAGAAGATGTCTCTACTGGCAACTTTAATATCACCATCAATAATGCTCGCATCTCACCGCAGCTAATCCGCCCTAACCTTGATGGTACTGCGCTTGAAGGCATTAGAATGAGCCAGATTGGTAGTTCATTAATAATTGGCTTGCGTCCAAGTGCAGGTTGGCGGATTCGTGAAGACTCTCGTTCCGATCCCCAGCAACTCTATGTGCAGTTATATCAACCTCAAGCTAATCAACCTCAAGTTGAGACGACGACTATTCCTAGTTACTTAGATCCAAATCTGCCGATTACCGACCCACCATCAA
>CASBQR010000047.1 GCA_949127865.1 Synechococcales cyanobacterium PMM_0082 | reverse complement strand
GATGCTTTGGTTTCTATAGTTTTTTCGGCATTAGCACTTGAAGCTTTTATAAATGAGCTTTCGTCTCTTGCTAAAGATGCAAAACAAGCTGGTTCAACTGAAGCTTTTTTAGATAAATTAATTGATTCTATTCATGAGTCCAAGTCTACAAAGAAAAGTACCTGCAATAAATTACACTGCTAGCGATCGAGAAATTTTCTTTGGGCTGTTTGGGCTTAAATCGCACTAGGCTCTGGTATTATTCTAACTTTAATTAGGGATGAAGTCTAGTGAAAAATATTATTGGCAATAAAACTATATCGCTACTCTCTTTTGATGCAAACGCTTCTCAAAGCTCATACCAATTAAGAAAATTAGAACAACCAGTTATTCAAAAACTAGAGGCTACAATAGAGAAACTGGAGGGACTTTCTCAAGTGTACTTATGTGCCCGAGGTAATTGCTTTAAAAACAAAGCAATTCACGATAGGTTTATTGATCAGGATTTAGCTAAGTTGTTTCTTGTAGGCGAGAAAGCTAAATATCACCTTAGCAATGCCTCAGATAGAAGGATCGAGTATTACGAGAAAAAACTAAAAGTGGGCAAAAATATAAACAATGAAATCGAATCGCATATTAAAGAATGTAATAAAATCATCAAAAATAAACCTGAATCGAGCGGAATACAAGGGCAAATATCAAATAAGTGCCGTGATTTCATACTAAGTCAGAGTCAGAAATCTCTTGAAGGTTGGCAAATATTCTTTCTATCCTTTTTGCACAATAATGGAAAACCACGTGAATTTAAACGCTCCTCTCCATTTATTTCTCTAACCTATGGCTGGGACAAACTTAAAATTGCAAGAAAATTTGCTCTTGAACGTAGTAGTTATGGCAAGGGAATAATCTTTATCTATTCATTAAACTCTGGTTGGCCTTACTATATTCGTGCAAAAGGTTTGATTGATCAATTAAAAGCCAATAATGTCCAATGGTACAAAGACATTCATCATGAAATTCTACTCATAAATGGTATGTATCCTCATTTTCTCGTTGGGCTCTTTGAAGTTTCAAGTAAAAGAACGCTTAAGTTTATCCTTAACCCCTGGATCTATGAACAGTTTAAGCAAAATCGTGAATTTAATTATACTGAAGGAGTTGATATTAATCAGGTGAGTTTTGACAAATTTGCTCAATCTCTTGATTATCAAGGCTATTTTCATCATGAGAGCGGTAAACAAATTGAGTATGTTTCTGATTTCAATACTTTTAAAAGAAATAGAGTTTTTCGAGTGTAATGATTATTACCTACCGATGGTTAACAATTCGGGAGCGGCGTATTGACCGAAGCTGCTTGGCTGGGATACAAAGACTCTGACAACCTCTGACCCACAGCGTTATTGAACTGATCACTCTGTTTAAGTTATGGGCACCTCTAAAAACTTAAACTTCCTGAATTTTAGTAAGGAGATTGCAGTACTTTAAGCCATATTCTTCCAGCCAAATGGCAATTAATAGAGGTGCCCTTATCTCTGTCTTCATCCGAGATTAGGCAAGCAAAAATAGTTGAGTTCGGAAAGATTATTGGCGATCGCCAAAGTTAAGAATGGATAAGTGATCGAGGCATAATAGATCATTGGAGCGGACAAATATGATATTTTGGTTTTGAACATAAGTTTTTCTGCCGCTCAATTCAACCGTTAGGTCAATAAAGTGCTGCAAGTGATTGGAGATAGAAATGAACTCTTTAGAGGAAGAAATAAATAGTTTGGTAGAATTGTGTAAACAGGAGTTCGATGATGCTCTGAGGCATTATCTAAATAACCCTGTTATGGGTCGGGTGGTAGATGATCAAGCAATTCCTCAGACTCTGCGTAGAATAAATCAGATGATTATCCAGTTTCCAGAGCATAGCGAGGGAATAAACAACTGGTTGAACACCCTGGCTCCATTCCGACGAAATGAAATTTTGGAAAATCATTCAGCATGTATGAAAGCTATTGAATCGCTGACACAAATCATAAGTTAGTCTTAAAAATACTCATTGAACATAGCAAAATAAGTTCTTCAGCTTTTATTTGTAAGACTTTATCCCCACTTAAATTTCAGCCTATTTTTTAGTTGTAAAATTAAACACCTAGAGTTTTTAGTGGATAATGCCCTTAATTTTGTGGAATAAATCTTTTGCCATAGTCTTAAAAAATACTCCTTACTTTATCCTCCTAGTTTTTTAATTCTATTTTGGGTATTCTCGTAATCTGACGTTTTACCTTCCTGTTGATAGATTCTTGCTGCGTCTTGAAAATCTTCTATCGCTCCCTCGTTGTCTTCTAAGTAAGACTTCGCAGTACCGCGACTGTTATAAGCACCAGCAAAGTTAGGATAGAGGCGGATGACTTCGGTGTAGTCGGAGATCGCACCCTGTTTATCTCCTAAATTAAACTTCGCATTACCGCGATCGAAGTATGCATATTCATTGTTCAGATCGAGGCGGATGAATTCGGTATAGTCGTCAATAGCCCCATGATAATCTCCTAAATTAGACTTCGTACTAGCACGATTGGAGTATGCATATTCACTGTTCGGATTGAGGCGGATGACTTCGGTATAGTCGTCAATAGCCCCATGATAATCTCCTAAATTAGACTTCGCACTAGCACGATTGAAGTATGCAGCAATATAGTTAGGATCGATACGAATGGCTTCAGTATAGCCAGAGATTGCACCATTGTAATCATTTTGAGCATAGTTTGCACTAGCACGATTGTAGTATTCGTCAGCATACTTACGATTTAAGTAAAGAATTAAACCTATCCCAATGACTGCTGTTGTTAAGAAACCCATAAAATATTTCCATCCCCCTAGAAAAAATTTACCAACTCCTGATGGCTGGTTTGTGTTTGATATTTGTGTAGAAGGCTGTGGTGGATTTTGATTTAGTGTTACAGGTGAGTTGGGTATAGGAGTGGGAGTAGAAATCACTTGTGTTTGCTGAGTTGCTTGTTTCTGATTTGTAGGGTTCCTTGGGTTTTTCAATAAATTTATTGCTTCAGTTTGGCTTAAAAAGCGATATTGATTCAGTTCATTTAAGATAATTTGAGGTCTTTTTTCTTTCTTCTTTTCATAAATTTTAAGCAACCCTGAAACTGCAATAAATTTACCTTGAGAATTTTGTAAGGTAGTGATTATAGATGTGTTTTCATACTTTTCAAATGTTGAAGCAAACATTACACAATAAAATGAACTATATCCGATTATATTTTTGCCTAAGTCAGTTTGAAAATTAATATAAAGAGTTTTTTTTATTCTAACAGCATGATCAATCTTGCCAATAACTGTAATTCGCCTTCCTTCCTGCTTTACCAGTTCTGAAATATCATCCACAGAAAATATGTCATTTTGATTTGAAACAACATTGACTTTAGTATTAGTGCTAATAGGAGTTGTTCTTTGAATTTCAAAAATATCTAGCCCTAAATCTATTTTGCGATGACACCAATAACAGGTATTCCCTCTGTACAGAAAATGAGTATCAACCTTTGCACATACAGTAAGCCCTTGAATTGCAGTTTCCAAGCCTCTTCTCCATTCATCTGCCGACGGACGCATAGATGGTGTTTTATGCCCATCATTAAAGCATTTTAGAAATAGTCGTTTGATTTCAGGATGAACAACTTCCAAAGGAATAGTAGACCGACTTGGTTCAATCAGACTGTTTTGCCCATACGCCCACCATCCCCGCTTTAGCAGTTCATCAGGAGCAGGAGAATCCCCCGCCCCAGTCCACTTACCCTGAAATGGTTCACTCCCAAACAGTAATAAATGGATAATTACCCCCAAACGAAAGCGATCATGCACTTCAGTTTGATCGGTTAGGGCTAAATCCTGACTTAGTAATTCTGGCGGAGTAAACCCTTCAGAACCCACCAAACAGCGATAAATTTCCCCAGTTTTCGGATTGCGGACTTGAAAAGAATCAGTATCAATAATTGAGGGTAAAGCACTGGGATTCACCAAAATATTTTGGGGTTTAATATCCCCAATTACATAACCTGCTTGATGAATATCCCGAATAAATAGCGCAATGTTAAAAGCCGTGGCATGAAGAAATCGCCAATCTACTTCCAGTTCTTTCTGTCTCCTCAGCTTAGGATTATAAACTTCTATTAGTTCCCTCCCCTGTTTAATCTCTGGCATCAAAAAGCCAATACTCTCACCCTGCATATTTTTGAGAATGGAAGTTGCCCAAGCATAGGAAACATGACCTTTACTTGCTTGATGATCCGTCGGTGGGTGAGCAATCATCACTTCCAATTTTTGAATACGCTCAGGAGTAGGATCGTGATAAATCTTAGCTAAATAGCCATCTCGATCTGTGCGCCAAACCTTACCCTCGCCACTATTGGCAATTTCACTAACCAATGAGATATTTTGATTAGTTTTCGTGCAAAGTACTTTATCAGCCATAATCCTTAAAACTATGATGGAACTGGAATATCTAGGCAAATTAATAGAGTTTTATCATCATCAGTTTTGGCATTTAATCTCTCTGAATTCAGAAAGCTTAAAATGTACTCATCATCTTGCTCAGGATCGGGTGTTTCTGTTAAAAACTCTTCTAAAGGCTTAAAAAATGGCGGAAATGGCATCCAATCACTTACCCGAATCGCTAGACGTTCTAACCCATCTGTAGAGGCACATATAAAACCACAGTTACCCTTTACTGCTTTCACCTGCATTTCTTTTAAAGCGCTAGAAGAAGTCACAAATGTAGTCTCATTGGCATATTCACCCTTGTCAGGTTCAAACATCAACTCATAATCTTGCTTCTTGTCCTGCCTGACCACTAAAAACCCATCACCAATCTGCATTGCCACAACATGGTCAGGGGTTGCCACAAACGCTACCAAGGTACAAGCCAGATCGCCTAATTCTGCCTCCAGTTCCTCAGCTTTCTCCTTTAATACTTGAATTACAACTTTAGTTAAATCACTAAAAAACTTCTCTGCAACTTCCTCTAAGGTTCTTGATTCTTTCTTTGATTGCTTACCAAACAAGTTTCCAATAGACTTAAACACGGCTATATCATCAGAGCTATCAGAACTTCCACCCGTTAGCCGATAAGTTTTTATGAACTCTAAGGCAGTCTCAACCGCAGACTTAGCCCCAATTTCCGATAACTTAGCACTACCTGCCCCATCCGCCACTACCCCCGCAATTCCCGCACCTTCATCCAAGATTAAGTACTTACCAAAATCTTGGCAAGGTAGATTTGAACTGAGGTGGCTAGTTCCCACCGCCGATCGCGCAATAGATTTCCACACTTTTTTAACTCTCTACTTTTTTACGCCCTACGATGTAATTTGTCCCCAACCCACAGGTGGCAAAACGATCGCATCCCCAATCTTGCCAGTAGATACTCGTTTCATAGAAGTACTAAGCCAGACAAATAACGATCTAAAATCAAGTCCGTTCAGCATTACAGGTGGGCGTTCTGGTAAAGCAATCTGCTTAAGAATACTTGTGTTTGCCCCTTGCACACCTACTGCAAAGAATAAAAGTCGCCGTTCAGTTTCTGCTTGCCTTAGTCTCTGCGCTGCCATTTGCCAAGCATCCGTAGGCGCACCATCAGTAATCAAGAAAATCCAAGGACGAAAATATTGAATGCCATTATCTTTGTATGTTTGCTTGCGTTTTTCTAATAAATCCAAGGCAAACTCAATCACCTCACCCATAGGTGTCAGGGCATCAGCCTTGAGGACAGGAGGATTAAAATAGTCAATAGTTGTAAAATCCTGCGTCAGTTTGACTGGACCAAAAGTTACAATTGCCAACTCTACACTTAAGTATGCCTTTGAATCCTTCAAAATATCTTCCTTTAATGCGGCAACCCCTCGATTTAACTCCTCAATTGGTTTACCTGCCATTGAGCCAGAAGTATCTAAAATTAAGATTACAGGGCAACGATTTTTAGGATTTTCAACAAACTCTGGCTGTCCAATTGGCATACTTTGCTTTAATTGCTAAGATTTTAGCTAGACTATCACGGCTTTTGTAGCCACCGTAAACATTTACCTCCATAACTTTAGCTGAGTCTTCAGTTTTCAAGGCTGAATTTTTCGTAAAGCTCGCCTAAACCTAATATTTAGAGGACGGGCTAACGCTCTAGGACTAAATTCATGGAGGAGGAGATAGAAGCAAGGAATGATAAAAAGGGTAAGTAATGTTGCTAAGGATAACCCTGAAAATACGACTATGCCTAATGGTTTGAGAAACTCTCCACCCTCACCTAACCCTAATGCTAAGGGAAATAATCCTAGCACCGTAGTAATTGTGGTCATCAAAATTGGTCGTAGTCTTTGGGGCGCAGCAAGGGTAATAGCAGTAAAGCGATCGCACTTTTCCCGATCTCGAATTTGATTAGCCAGTTCAATCATAATAATGGCGTTATTTACCACGATTCCCACTAGTAAAACTGCACCGACAATCACCGTGGCCAATAGAAGTTTGGGTAATATAAAGTCCAAAAATCCCGCCAGCGATCGCCAAAGGAATCGTAAACATAATTACCAATGGATCGAGCAAAGAGTTATACTGCACCGCCATCACCACAAACACCAAGAAGCAAGCTAAACCACCGAGAATTTTTAAAGAATCTTGTAACTGGGCATTTGCCGCCGCCGCCGAACTAGGAATAATCGACACCCCTTCAGGTAAATCGATAGCCTTAACTGTGGCATCAACTTCGGCTAAGGTATCACTAAGATTACCGCCTCGGTTCAAATTGCCATTGAGGATATACACCTGACGCTGATTAATCCGTTGAATTTCTCCTGGTGCCAAACCTTCCTCTACGGTAGCCACATCTGCGAGGCGAATTTGCTGATTGTTTTCAGTAAATAGTGGTAGCCTTGCCAATTGTGAAGGTTGACGGATCAAGTCTTGATTAAATCTGACGCGCACATCCACCAGCCGATTACCCCGTTGAATTTGGGTCGGCACGGAGCCTTCGATCGCCGTTTGAATAGTTTCTCCCACGGTTTGAGCAGTTAAACCTAAAGCCTGTAAGCGTTCCCAGTTCGGTTTAATTTGGATTTCGGGTTGGCGATCGTCGCTATCGGGTCTAAAGTTCGCTCCATTTACATTTTCTTCCAATGCTTGTAACAATTGCCGCCCACCTTGTTGTAAAGCCTCATAATCATTACCTTGTAGGATTACATCAATATCCGTGCCGGGGGATGGTGAATTATTGACAATTACACCACGAATTCTGCCTGGATTAATCCTAACTCTGATCCCTGCCAGATTTAGCTTTGCCACTGACCGATTCACTTTCTGCACATAGGCAAACACATCGGATTGGGGTTTTAGCGTAATCGTACTAGAACTCCGCAGTGGATTAGAGGTAACATTATTGCCAAAAATGCCGCCACCGATCGCCGTAAATACATAATCAGTGGCAGGCTCCTTTTGTAAAATTTCATCAATCATGTCCATAACTTTACGGTTAGTTGCCAAGGTTGTCCCTGGTGGAAACTGGGCGTTAACCTGCACCTGACCCGTATTAATCGGCGGTAAAATCTCTTGGGGAATCTGCCCCACCATCCACATAGCCCCGCCACCGAAGACTAAAATTGCTGCAACTACGGTTAAAAATCGATATTTAAGGACATTTTTTAAGAGATTGGCATAATTACCTGTGGCAAGGATAAATTTTTGATTAAAGGTGCGTAAAACCCAAAACTTGCTGACTCCACTAGTTGCCTTTACTGCTAATAATCGTGAAGCCATGGCGGGAACCACAGTCACTGCTACTACGATCGAAGCCGCCACTGCAAACACAATCGTTAAGATTAGTTCATTAAATAACAAGGAAATAAATCCACCCACTAATAGGAATGGTAAAACTGCTACCAGATTAGTGCTAGTGGAGGCTATGAGAGCAGATTCAACCTCACGACTACTGGCTTCGGCTCGATCAATGATTTCTTCAGGACTTAGTTGCGATCGCACATCCTGTCCAATAATCATGCCCGTACCTTCAGCAATACTCTCAATCATCACGATGGAATTATCCACAACAATCCCCACGCCTAAAGCCAGACCGCCTAAGCTAAATAGGTTCAGGGACAAGCCAAATACCCCCATTAAAATAATTGCTGCCAAAATTGACAAGGGAATAGAAACCAGAATAATAACGGTTTGGCGCAAAGAACCTAGAAATAATAAAACAGCGATCGCTGCTAAACCTGCCCCAAACAATCCTGAACTGGTGACATTAGCCACAGAGTTTTTAATAAATCTAGAATCATCTAAAGTTACGGTTAAAATGGCATCCGCAGGAATTAAGCCACTGGCTCGTAAATCCTCAATCTTTTTTGCAACTCTTTCCACAACTTCGATCGTATTGGCATCAGGTTGTTTCTGCACACTGACCTTAACCGTAGTTTTACCATTTAACAAGACAAATAGCCTTTGATTTTCGGTGCCATCGATCACTTCCGCAAAATCTCGCAGATAGACCTGCTTACCATTGACTTCAAAGGATAAATCATTAATTTCTTTGACATTACTAAACCTTCCCACCGTGCGGGTTAAGGGTTCAATACTACTACCTTCTAATCTACCGCCCGAAATATCCTGATTACGCTCCGTTAGGGCATCTAAAACATCACTTAGACCTATGCCCTGAGCTTGCAAGCGATTAAAATCCAGATTTACTCTAACTTCTTCCTGCACTCCCCCCGACACATCCACCGCCGCCACTCCCGGCACCACACTAAGCTCTCGTCCTAGTTCTTCATCGGCAAATACTCGCAATTCCAACGGGGTCAAACTTGGCGAAGTTAGGGCAAACTCATACACAGGCAACTGGGACGGATCAAACTTAAAAATTCGAGCATCTTCAATATCATCGGGTAGGCGGCTGCGTCCACGGTTATAGGTGGCAGTTACATCATTTAGTGCCTGTTCAATATTACTCCCTGGTTCAAAGAATAAATCTACGCGCACTTGCCCCTCACGGGTACGGGAGAAAATTTGGTTTACCCCTTCGGTTGCCGACAAGGATGACTCTAGGGGTCTAGTCACTTCATCGATCGCTACTTCGGGCGAGATTCCTGGGATGTTCAACTGCACCGCCACCCGTGGATAGGTAATAGATGGCAACAAATCTACTTGGAGCTTACTTACAAAAAAGACTCCCATTACAATCACTGCCAAACTGAGCATTAAAGTCCCAATGTGACGGCGAATAGAGAGGCTACTGACGCTAAATCCCGAATTTTTCATAACTACTCCTAAGTTTTTGTCCTAGTTTTTATCTTTTCCTTTTTTCTCCGATAAGGCACTTAAAACTACTTTATCTCCATCTTTGAGAGGTCGGCTGCTGCGGATGATAAACTGCTCTCCTACATTTAGCCCTGTTAAAATCGCCACTTTGCCATCGGCTCTATTCCCGACTTCAATGGCACGGGCTTGGACGGAAATATTCTCTCCTGATTCTTTTAAGACAAAAACTTGATTTTTCTGCTCCCTACCTCCAACTTGCAAGGCAGTAGCAGGGGCAACAATATTGGTACTAGCATTCCGATCAAAACTGACACGAGCAAGTAAACCACTACCAATCTGATTATTTCTATTGGCAATAGCTACCTCTATGGGGATCAGTCGGGAGATACGATCCGCCGCAGGGGAAATTCTGAGTACTTGCCCTATGAAACTTTGGTTGGGAAAAGCATCGAGTTTGACCGTAGCCGTCTGCCCTTGTCTAATTTGCGATCGCTCTAATTCAGAAACCTCAACCAGAACTTTAACTCGACTAAAATCACCCAACTTTATAACTTCATTCCCCGGCTGCAATAAATTTCCCGCTTCAGACACTTTTTCTAAAACTACCCCAGAGGTTGAAGCTGTGAGGGTAGTGTATGCCAATCTCTCTTTCGCTTGATTAATTACCGCAACCTGAGACTGTACTCGTTTTTGGGCAGAAGCTACTTCATTTTCCTGCGATCGCACCTGTTGTTTTGTCGATTGCCAAGCTTGATTTGACGTATTAGCATTGGTTTGAGCCTGCTCCGCCGTTTGGGAAGCGATCGCCCCTTCAAGGGCTAGTTGCCTTAATCTTTTAGCATCTGCCTGTGCCTGCTCAAATTCCAGTCTGGCTCTTTCCACTTGGGTTTTAGCATTGCTAACTTGGGTAATTGCCCTTGCCACCTCGGATTGACGGGCTGCCAACTCTGCCTCTACCTGTAACACATTTGCCCTCAAAATTCCATCATCCTGCTGCCCTAGGATTTGTCCTTGGCTGACTGGATCACCGATATCGACATTCAAACTAATTAACTGCCCTTCAGTTCTTGATCTCACAGAAACTTCTCGAATGGGCGCAGTGGTTCCAATGAACTCGGTATTAGTTTCTAGATTTTCTACCTTAGCGATCGCCACATCTACAGCTATGGGCTTTTGGTCTGGATTCTGTTTAATCGGTTGGGCTTGGCTTGATTGCTTAGGCTCCGAAGTGCAACCACTAGCTAAGAATAGAGTCCCAATTAGCAAAACTGGAATAATTTTGACAAGACTAGTCATAGCTAAAAATTTGTAGTTAATTACTTAGTTAGTAGATTTGACTAAGTTTGATTAAATATAGTTCAAAAATTATTAAATTTTTCTAAGTTTTATGACCAAATCGGAAATTTAAGCGATCGGAATAGTTATTTGGATTGATTCCTTTTCATACAATTTCTTAAACCACTGAGATAGTAAAGGATACTGACCGTGCCAATCCTCACCCATTCTTAAGCTCAGATAGCCCAAACTTGATAAAACGGCAATGTCTACGATCGTCCAAGTCTCTCCCATCAAGTAAGCACTCTGAGCTAATTTTTGCTCACAGACTCCCAGAAGGCGATCAATAATTGCTTGTAATCGCAGGCTGTTAGTAACACTAGCTTGTTCATCTTTACGTTTTTCCATCCATAAAGCCACCGCTTGATCGGCGATCGCATCTCCGATTTCTTCCCACTTTCGGCATTCTAATTTGATCGATGCAGGATAAAAACTAGGCTTAGGATATACTTCATCTAAATATTCCCCAATCAAGGTTGAGTCCCAGATGGTAGTTCCATCCTCATCCACAAATACAGGCACTTTACCAAGGGGAGAAAGTTGATAAAATTCTGGTGATCGCTTTGCCAAGTCAACTTCTTGGGAATGATAGGCTAAATTCTTCTCAGCTAGAATAATTCTTACCTTGCGGGCATAGGGCGATCGCTGAGCATAATATAAAATTCTGGGCATAGTCTAAATCTCTGTAAATTTCTAATTAAATCTAAGTAACATGAATCAGCTAGACTTATACTGTTGGCATAAATTTAACCATACAAACTTTAAATAATTAAGGGATATTAAAATCATGGAAGTTAACTTCTTAGGACTAGTAGCAACAGCAATGGCAATATTTGTTCCTACTGCCTTTTTGCTAATTCTTTACATTCAAACTGCTAGCCGTGACGAAGAAGCTGCAAAAAAATAATACCCATAATCCTGAGATAGATTAAGAGGTAATAAATTTACTTTGAATAGCTATCCTATAAAAGAAATTAAAGGGTGCAAAATATAACTCTTACACCCTTATTCCTACAAACTATTTTTAATTTAAGCCAACCTTAAGGAGCTAAAGCATAACCACGGAGCAGACTACCGATAGTTTTAGCCGTGATTTTTAATTGGACAAAAGGATTTGCAGGAACTACGGTTTTGTAAAGATAGCTGTCAAAGGTCATTTTCTGCACATCTTTATCAGCGCACATTTCCACAAATGCTTCACGACTAGCATCAGAGTTATAGAAAACTCTTTGCAAAATATCTAGCACTTTGTAGGTAGCCCCATACTTTTTATCCCAACGTTTTAGATAAACCTTGAGATCAGACTCAGAGGGGATGCGAGTATTGTTTTGGGAAAATTCGACGATCGCTTCAGCACACATCCGTCCCGATTTAGCTGCAAAATAGATACCTTCACCACTGGATTTGGTCACATAGCCCGCCGCATCACCGACTAGAGCCACCCTACCTACGACGCGCCGAGGTCTGGGATGTTCGGGAATTGGGTGAGCTTCAACTTTAATGATTTCACCACCTTCAATGCGGTTATGGGCACGGGTACGGATTCCTGCTTGGAGTTTTTTAATGTCTCGTTGGTGGGGCTTCATGGTACCAGTACCAACAGCAACGTGATCGTATTTGGGGAAAACCCAAGCATAGAAATCTGTGGAGACATCATTGCCCACATACATTTCAGCGAGGTCTTCGTAATACTTCATTTTCTCATCAGAAATTCTAATTCTTTCTTGGAAAGCGATCGCATAGTTATAATCACCAGCATCAATTGTCTTTGCCACAACGGAGTTAAACCCATCAGCTCCGACAATTAAATCTACTTCCAAAGACTTTAGAGTTCCTTCGAGTCCACCATCAGACATATCGGAGTAGTTAATGGTATAGGGCTTGTTGCCTTTTTCCACAATTTTGATGTCAAGAACCCGACCGTTAATCAGCTTTGTGCCTAAATCTTTGGCGCGATCGCGTAAGAAAGCATCTAACAATTCACGACGACACATCCCAATGTATTCACCATCATTTTCAATTTGAATATCAACTTCCACATTACTAGGGGAAATCATTTTCATCTTGCGAACTTTGCGATCGATAATATGATCGGGGATATCAAACTCTGAAACCATACATAGAGGAATTGCTCCACCGCAGGGCTTGGCATTATCTAGTTTACGTTCAAATAAATAGGTCTCAATTCCAGCTTTTACTAAGGTCTCAGCCGCACAGGAACCAGCAGGTCCACCGCCTACAATCGCAACTCGTAATGTCATATTATCTGCTTCTTAACTTTATGCCATACTAACAGTGCCTCTAGTTGAGACTCAGGGATCAGGCATTTATTTTAACATTTCCTTACAACAGGGCAATAATTCCCCCAAAATGGAGATTAATTAGGATTAGACTCCCTAGTTTTCCCAAAGATTTGTCAAGGTTTGCTACAGATTAACCCCATTTACCTTTGATTACTTTTTATCTGTGGTAATGATTTATTAATAATTAATTTTAAGATATGGCACCCAAAATCATAGTCCTTGATGATGACCCCACAGGTTCTCAGACCGTTCATAGCTGCCTATTGCTAACACAGTGGGATGTGGAAACCCTGCAAATTGGTTTAAGGGATACTTCACCGATATTTTTTATCCTGACCAATACTAGAGCGATCGCCCCAGCCGATGCCAATACCATTACAAGAGAGGTTTGCCATAACCTAAAAATTGCCATAGAACTAGAACAAATTAAAGACTTCTTAATAGTTAGTCGCTCTGATTCCACCCTGCGCGGACATTATCCCATTGAAACTGATGCGATCGCCGAAGAATTAGGCGGGTTTGATGCTCATTTTTTAGTACCTGCATTTTTTGAAGGTGGCAGATTTACCCGTGACAGTATTCATTACCTAGTGGTCAATGGCGTACCCACCCCCACCCATCTCACTGAATTTGCCCAAGATTCCGTATTTGGCTATACCCATAGCTATTTACCAGATTATGTAGAAGAAAAAACTAAGGGGGAAATTAAGAGTGATAAGGTTGAGAGATTTTTATTAGCAGATGTGCGATCGGGTTGCTTAGATAGGTTGGTGCAGCTAAAAGATAATCAGTGTGGCGTTGTGGATGCTGAAAATCAGACAGATATGAATCAGTTTGCCCAAGATATTTTGATGGCTGCGGGTTTAGGGAAAAAGTTCCTATTTCGGAGTGCTGCTAGTTTACTGACTGCATTGGCACAGTTACCACCTCAGCCCATTCCCGCCGAAGCGATGTCCAAGTATGTGCGCAATGGTAAAGCAGGGGCTGTTATTGTCGGTTCCCATGTCCAAAAAACTACGGAACAATTGCAAAAACTTCTAGAAATTTCTAGCACTGAACCTGTAGAAATAGATGTAAGTCTTCTACTAACAAATCCAGATGCATCGGGTTTGCTGGCAGAACTATTAGCTAAAATTCATCAAATATACGCCACAGGTAAAAGCCCTGTCATTTTTACCAGTCGGAAGGAACTAGAATTTGCGGATATTGAAACTCGCCTAAATTTTGGGAAAAGAGTTTCAGAACTATTAATGGATATAGTTCAAGGCTTACCAAAGGATATTGGCTTTCTCATTAGTAAAGGCGGCATCACTTCCAATGATGTCATCAGTACTGGGTTAAAACTACCGACAGCTAGACTTTTAGGGCAAGTTCTCGCAGGTTGCTCTGTAGTCATTACCCCCGATAATCATTTCCTTTTTCCGAAGTTGCCCGTTGTCCTGTTTCCTGGCAATGTCGGTAATGCAGAAGCCCTAGCCACTGTATATCAGAGGTTAAATGGCTAGATTGATACTAAGGTGGTTGTTTCAGAGCCTCGTACTAACTTAATCTATGACCAATTCTGAAAACTATGCTTATTTACTTTAGACTTTAGATTGATGTAATAACATTCGAGAAATACAACTATAGATAAGAAAACAAAGTGTTTAACAGAACAACTGTAAATTTTTGGCTAGGAATTAGCAAAAGAATAATATAAAAAGGGAGATTCCTTAAGGGAATATGGCAATGAAAATTAGAGTTAAAAATCTTGGTGCATTAAAGCAAGCTGAATTTAGTCTTGGGGACTTAACAATTATTTGTGGCGGTAATAATACGGGTAAAACCTATGCTACCTATGCTTTATTTGGTTTTTTATATACTTGGCGGCGCTTATTTTCAATTGAAATACAAACTGATAAGATCGAACAACTTTTAGCTGAGGGAGTAGTTCGTCTTGACATAAAAGAATATGCTGAACAAGCTAACCAGATTATTGATCGAGGGTGCGAAGATTATACTCAAGAATTACCCAGTATTTTCGCATCTCAAGATGACCGATTTAAGGGCACAGAATTTAATATAATATTGGAAACTATTGATATTCCATTATTAAGTAAAGTTGATCGAAAAATTGGTTCAGGTGCATCTCGTCTTTTCGCTATTACCAAAGATGAAGCAAGCAGTGAATTAGTAGTTACTTTACTAGTAGAAAACAAAAAATTAAAGATTCCTTCAGAAATAATTGCTGATACTATTGCTAGCACAATTAAGGAAATTATTTTTGCTCAGTTTCTGCCTCGTCCATTTATTGCAAGTGCAGAAAGAACTGGAGCAGCAATTTTCCGTAAAGAACTTAACTTTGCTCGGAACCGATTACTTGACGACTTGGGGCAAGCTGACAAAAATTTCGATCCAATGGAACTCCTGCTTAAGGATTACCAAGATTATGCTTTACCCATAAAAGCAAACGTTGATTTTACTCGGCAACTTGAATCAATAGAAAAAAAGAAAAGCTTCATAACCAAAGAATATCCAGATATTTTGGATAGTTTTGCCAATATTATCGGAGGAAATTATACCGTCACTAAAAAAGATGAATTATATTATATCCCCAAAAATTCCCATGGTACCAGGCTAACCATGGATGAGAGTTCAAGTGCAGTTCGCTCTCTCCTCGATATTGGATTTTACTTAAAACACGAAGCCCGTTTCGGAGATTTATTAATGATCGACGAACCAGAACTAAATCTTCATCCCGAAAATCAGCGAAGGGTTGCTAGGCTTATCGCTCGTTTGGTGAATATAGGGATTAAGGTATTTATCACTACCCACAGTGATTACATCATTAAAGAGCTTAATACTCTAATTATGCTTAATCATGACAAACCACACCTCGAAAGGATAGCTGAAGAAGAAGGATATCAAAAAGAAGAACTTATTGCCGCAGAGCAAATTAAGGTCTATGTAGCTGAAGAAGCTCAGATTTTAATTGATGGCAATTCCAGAAAGACCAGATGTCAGACTCTTATACTTGCTAATATCGATCCAGAAATGGGAATTGATGCCTATAGTTTTGATACAGCAATTGAAACAATGAACCGAATTCAGTCTGCGATAGTCTGGAGTGAGGATTAATGTCGGATATTTCGATCCTGAAGGAAATGATCAAAGCTAATATTCCATTAGAAGTAGATAATAAAGTCATACTTCGTGAGCCTGCACCTGCCAACTATCATATAACTATTGAAGGGATGCCCAATGATGATGAAGTTATTATTATCAAAGTGGATGAATTTAAGTCTCCTGACACAATTTTTTATGGAACATATGGGGAATGCAAACGTGCGGATTTTGTAATCATTGCTGAGACTTCAAGGAAAAAAGTAATTCTCTGCATTGAGATGAAAGCAGGTCAAGGTGGAACTACGACAGATATTCTTCATCAACTTGAAGGCGCAAAATGCTTTGCTGCTTACTGTAGAGAAATTGGACAGACATTTTGGGGAAATGAAAAATTTCTTATTAATTATGAGCATCGTTTTGTCAGCATTAAAAATATTAAATTATCAAAAACCAAACCACTTGTTATCACCGATATTTCATCAAAAGCAAAGTTGATAATGAGATCTGGCAAAACTTTTCAATTTAACGACTTAATTCAATGCAAAAAATAATTTCATCTTCCATTAAGCAAAGAAAAAGCCTAACCCTATATTTAAGTTACTTACATAGGGATTTGAGTTTTTCGATCATAGTGGGCGCATTATCAGAAATGGAGGGAATATCGGAATCGAGTTGTTCGGAGCCGATCGCATTACCCCAGACTAGAGATGCAAATTCATCATCAAATTTATAGGAAACCTCTTGCTTGCGTTGCCAAGTTTCTAAAATTTGTTCCACAGAAATGACCTTGTAACGACCTCTAAACAAAGACTCTGTGACCGCCAAGCGCAACCAATTTGGATCGTAGTTACGCCATTGGATCGAGATGAGTGTGAGAGAGCGATCGCCTTCTGAAGTTCAAACTTAACCCTGCTCAAAGTTAAATTCAATTTGCTCAAGGTTCACCTTCAGAAGGTCAAAGTTGAACCTAATCAAACTAAAGTTGGACTAAATAAGCTCACGCATTTTCTAGTTGATTTTCCTCCTCAAAATTCTCCGACCAATCTGGCTTACCCTGTAATTTCAAAGATTTGGCAGTTTCCAAGAAGGATTTTAGAGTTGGTTCTACTTCAGTTAATTGACTCTCGATTGTAATCCTAACTCTAGTACCAGATTTGATATTTATAGGGGCTTCAGGAATCAAAATTGTGCCATCAAACAGAGCATCTAGGGTTTGAATAGTCATAATTTATTAAATTTGGAGTCGGTTGATTTATCATGACTTAACATTTTAGAGATCGTTGAATTCGAGGTAATTGAACCGTGAATAAACTGCCTTGATCGCTTTCACTTTGGAGAAAAAGCTGACCTTGATGCTGATGCACGATCGCCCTAGCAATTGCTAGCCCCAAACCCGTTCCGCCTGTTTTACGAGAACGATCGCTATCCACTCGATAAAAACGTTCAAAAATATACTTCTGTTGTTCAGGCAAAATCCCAATTCCCGTATCTTTCACCTTAATCAAAGCCAAGCGATCGCTAAATTCTAAGCTGAGAATTACTTCTCCACCAGACGGAGTATATTGGACTGCATTTGCAATCAGGTTGGATACAAGGCGATAGAGTTGGGATTCGTGACCGAGTACATAGATTTCCAAAAGTGGAACTTGACTATCTAATCGCACATCAGCAGCGATCGCCAGTTCTAAAAATTCTTCAGTTAAATCATTTATCAGATCGTTTAAGCAGCAGGGTTTAGTAACTAATGGCAGTGAATCCTGTTCAAGACTAGCTAACAACAGCAAATCCTTAATTAGATCGCTCAAACGCCGTCCTTGCCTCTCAATCGTAGGTAACATTTTTTGGGTATGATCTTGACTCAGACTAGGAAGGTGGATCAGAGCTTCGACGGTTGCCAACAGGCTAGCAAGGGGCGATCTCAACTCATGGGAAGCATTAGCGATAAACTGCTGTTGTTGCTGATACGCTCGATAAATCGGTTGCATAGCCAAACCAGACAGCCACCAACCAGAAGTAGCAACTATGCCCAGGGCAATGGCAAAACTAACCCCCAAGATCCATTGAATCCTATTTGTCTCCGCATCAAAAGCCACCAAAGAACGCCCAATTTGCAGATAACCCCAAGAAGAATGATTTGTTTCTGCGCTAGAACTATGCAGAATAGTTGTAAATTGCAGATAGCGACTACCATCAACCAAAGTAATAGTCTGCCACGCAGCCGAATTTAGAGTTTTTGGAAGTTGAGCAGCCTGATTAGGAGAGAAAGCAAGTAACTTCCCTTGATAATTAAACAAGCGAATGTAATAAATATTGCGATCGCTAATTCCAGTTGTATGTCGCTGAATTAAAGTAGGACTGAGGTTACAAGCTTGCCCAGATAAACACAGATCGGGGAAAATTTGCTGCAAAACAAAAGCAGGATTACCAGAGACAGGCAAAGTTGGTTCCAGACTATCGTGTAAAGTGCCAGCAATAGACTCAATTTCCTGCGCCAAAGCATTCCAATTAGACTGCACGATTGATCGATACACCGCAAACCCAGACAAACTAAGGATGCCGCCCATCACCACTGTAAACCAAAGCGCCAATTGAATCCGACTGCGGCGAAATAAGCGATGGATATTCATGGTTTAACCATAAACCGATAGCCTTGACCAGGAACCGTCTCAATCGGGCAATCACAACTATAACTAGCCAATTTACGCCGCAACAGCCGCATTTGTGCCGCCACCACATTACTGATTGGTTCCTCATCCATATCCCAAAGCTGCTGGCGAATTTTGCTACCCGCAACAATCCGTTGGGGATTTTGCATCAAGTAAGCGAGTACCTGAAATTCCTTAACTGTTAATGGAATAGTGAGAACCGATCGCTCATTCTGCTCAACACAAAGAGTATTGTTAGCCCAATCCAACGTAAATGCGCCAACGGTGAGATTCTGAGGCTGGATTTGAGGCGATCGCCGCTGTAATGCCCGTAGCCGTGCCAATAATTCCGCCATCACAAAGGGCTTAACCAAATAATCATCTGCACCCGCATCTAGTCCAGCCACCCGATTTTCAGCTTGACCGAGGGCAGTCAACATCAGTATAGGTAAAGAATTTTTTTGCGCCCTCAAACGTTGGCATAGCTCCAATCCCGACAGCTTTGGCAACAGCCAATCGATAATTGCCACCGTGTAGTCCATCCAGCAATTTTCTAGGTAGAGCCAAGCCTGCGCGCCATCAAGCACCCAATCCACCACATATTTTTCGCTAACTAGCACCTGCTTAATTGCCAGTCCCAAATCCTCTTCATCTTCTACCAATAAAATTCTCATTACCTTGGGAAACTCAATAGGGAATTCAATCACGAGACTAATCTTACCGAAACAACCTCAATTTCATCTCAATTTCATACCTACTCAGGCAAGATGAATCTGCTTTTTAACTTAAAACCCAGTGAGAGTGATCCATGCGTAAACCCCAAAACCCATTGTTAGAGACTGTTTTAATTGCGACCCTGCTGTTATTCATGCCAGAAATTGCCATTTCCCATGTTGGGCATGGAGATGAATTTCAATCAAAAGGTGGGATAGAGAAAGTACAGGTGAATGAACAGAGTGACCAAATCTTAGGTATTACGGTTAAACCGATCGCCCCCGCTCCTGATGGCAGTGCCGCCGTCATGATTCCAGTTACAGCATTGGTGGATTCTAATGGCAAACAGCTAGTCTTCGTGCGGTACCAGAATTTTTACGAGCCAGTAGAAATTACAACGGGCGCAACCCAAGGAGAACTAATCGAAGTAACTAAAGGACTATCCGTTGGCGAAAAGCTAGTGACCGAAGGCAGTTTGTCCCTTTATGCTGAGTCTCGTAAAACAAAAAATGCCAAAAATCCTACCAAGCCAGAATCAGTGGTAGCTACCAAAACTGAAGAAGCCGTATTCCAAGCCAGTGAAGCCAGTAGAATCCCCATCGGTGCTTTAGCCATTGGCGGCGGGGCGGTGTTATTGGTAGGCACGATCGCTTTTATTGCCAGCAGTCGTGGAAACAAGAGAGGGTATTAGAATTAAATGTTTAACTCAATTCTGAATCAGACCCTCAAAAACTCGATCGCCCAAAGATGGCTGATCGTAACTTGTGCGATTTTAGTCACCGTCTGGGGAATATTTAGCCTTACCCAGATGCCTCTCGATGTATTTCCCGAATTCGCGCCGCCCCAAGTAGATATTCACATCGAAGCCACGGGATTAGCGCCAGAGGAAGTAGAAACCCAAGTTACCGTACCGATTGAAAGTGCCGT
>CASBQR010000046.1 GCA_949127865.1 Synechococcales cyanobacterium PMM_0082 | reverse complement strand
GTTTCTGGTTTTTTAATTCAGTATTTAGCGATTTAGTCGGAGGAAAATCAGCGCAACTATTACCCAGTTCCCTCAATGCCGCCACAATTACGCAGGGAGCTACCCATAGCTTTTGTCCGAGGTCTAATAAATTTACTTTATCCGCTAAATTAATAGAAGTTTGTTCAATGTATGCGGTTAATTTTTGCTTAAGTTCCAAGGGGGTTGGTAACGGAGGGATTTGATCGCCAAGATAAATAATTTCAGGTTTGGTTAAATGAATGAGCCAATGCAGGTGCGTGATAGAAGGCGGTAAGCTCCAAAGTATGAGGGATTTATAGATCTTATGGGGAACGGGGCGATCGCAATCTCCATTAAATTCAGGATGATCGTAGCCATAGATTAAGGCAGGCTGAGAGATACTTTCAAGGGATTTAAGATTTTGCCAAATTGCAGAATTCTTAGTTTCAGGAGCAGGTTTAGATTCTAAAATTGGTGTCCAAGTGGTTCTAATTCCCACTAGCTCAAGTTCTACGGAGGTTTTATCCTGCCATTTATTTGCCCGTAATTTATATGCCAAGTCTACGCGATCGGGAATTGGACAATATTCACCCCACCGCCATGCGATCGCTTTAATTTTAGAGCCATTACCCCGATCTAG
Source organism: Synechococcales cyanobacterium PMM_0082 (assembly GCA_949127865.1). Taxonomy (GTDB): domain Bacteria; phylum Cyanobacteriota; class Cyanobacteriia; order Pseudanabaenales; family Pseudanabaenaceae; genus PCC-7502. Next base: position 14,396 of record CASBQR010000046.1, on the reverse strand, counting down.
TTCTAATGCTAAACAAGCTTTATTTTTACCCCGCACCTGTTGGGAAATTACCCGCACATTGTCGGTATAAAACACAGGATCGGAATTACCCATGCCACAGGGATGCAGCAGATCGATTTGTTCTAAAAGTGTGAGGGAAATATCTTGGAGATCGGCTTTCACATCTACTGAAATTAGAGGTTTAAGGTGATGCAGTTCTAAATGTTTATGGGCAAACTCTCGCAGGCGATCGCTAAATCCCTGTAAATTCGCACTGGGCATAGAAAAACCACCCGCCGCAGGATGTCCACCATATTTACCTAAATATTCACGACAAAATTGCAAAGCCTCAAATACGTTGAATTCAGGAATACTCCGCACCGAACCCCGAATACTGGAATTTTGTTCTCCATTATCTTCTTCAGATTCTTCAGTTGTTCCGATAAATACAGGTACACCATAGCGTTCAACTAACCGAGATGCGACAATACCGATTACGCCATGATGCCAGTTGGGTTGAATTACGACTAAGACCCGCTCATTATTTAAATTTAGATTTAAGGATTGAATATAGGCGATCGCTTCCCGTTCAATCTGACTACATAGGTCTTGGCGAGTGCGGTTAGTGGCTTCGCATTCCTGAGCTAAAGTAATTGCTTTACCCATATCATCGGCAGTTAAAAGCTCAATCACGGTTACAGGATCACCAATGCGCCCTACGGCATTAATTCTTGGCCCTAGGCTAAATCCGATCGCCTCTGGTTTTAAGCCAATTTTTTGATCGTCAGCTATACCTGAAGCTTGAATGAGGGCAGTAACTCCAGGTAATTGCGATCGCCCCAAAAGCCTTAAACCCTGCTTGACTAAACGGCGATTAATTCCTGTTAATTGTGCCAAGTCAGCGATCGTGCCAAGGGTAAAAAGTTCTAGGAGTAAGGATTCTAAATTAGGTCTTTTGCCAAACCGATCCGCTAATTCCAAAGCTAAAATATACGCCACTCCCACCCCAGCGATCGCATAGTAGGGGGAATCTGGATTAATTAACTTGGGATTTAAGATGGCATTGGCAGGCGGTAACTGCTCAGGTAGGTCATGGTGATCGGTAATAATTACACTTAAACCTAATTCTCTAGCACGGGCGATCGCCGCATAGGCAGAAATCCCATTATCCACAGTAATAATCAGACTAACGCCCCTAGCCTCTAGCTCTTCCACCATGCGGACATTAATGCCGTAGCCTTCGTGCATCCGACTGGGGATTTCGTAACTGACTTCTACACCCAATAGCCGTAAAGTTCTCAGAAGTAAAGCAGTACTGGTCATGCCATCGGCATCATAATCACCACAGATTGCCACCTTTTGCTGATTTTTAATTGCTAGTTCCAAAATATCCAAACTAGAAATTAAATCGGGAAATTCAGATTTGGGATCAATTAATGGCTCGCGATCGGGGTCTAAGAAAATTTGCGATCGCTCTTTTGTATCCATGCCTCGATTAATCAAAACCTGTGCCAACATAGGAGACAGTCCTGTACTAGCGGAAATTTCAGCCACTAAATCAGGTTGAGGCGGTGCAATATGCCAACGTTGTAGAGGTAGAGCCATGATAAAACCAGTAAGTTGTTAAGATATTAGGCAAGTTCTGCTGATATGTCTAATATTTCTAAATCTGCGTCTACTTCCCAAGAATTGGTAATAAATTGAAGCGGAATCAGTCGGCTGAATCAATAGCCATTTAATAAATAAAAGCCCAGCAACAATAGATTAGTCTATTAATATTTAAGATAAGTAACAATTCGGTAAAGCCATGCAAATTACTTTAGAAATACCCGATGATATCGCACGGCATTTAGAATCATGCAAAGAAAACCTGCCGCAGATTTTGGCTTTAGGATTGAGAGAAATTACGGCTAATCCATCGACCGATTTTTCTGGACTTGTAGATATTTTAGAATTTTTTGCCAAACTGCCCTCTCCTCAAGAAATTCTGGCTTTGCGCCTTACTCCAGCTATTCAAACTGAGATTGAAACCCTCTTGGATAAAAATCGTACTGAAGGATTGAATGAGCGTGAGCAGTGTCTTTGGCAACATTATGAATTTATTGAGCATCTAGTACGCCTTGCTAAAGCTCAAGCTCTGGTGAAAATGCAGCAAGGTTAAATGAGCAAAACATATATTTCTGCTAGTTTGCGGCGAACTGTAAGCGATCGCGCCCGAACCTGCTGTGAATACTGCTTAATTCCACAATCACTAGCTTTGGCTTCCCATCAAGTCGATCATGTGATTGCTGAAAAACACGGAGGGGAGACTATTGAAGAAAATTTAGCTTTGTCTTGTTCTCTTTGTAATCAAGCAAAAGGCAGCGATATTGCTTCAATCGATCCAAAGACTGGGGATACAGTGAGACTTTATCACCCTCGACAAGATAATTGGATTGAACATTTCGATCTCAAAGTTGAAAGTGGGGTGATTGAACCCTTGACGGCGATCGGGCGTGTAACTGCATATCTATTGCGAATTAATCGGATAGCAAGCCTATCAGTACGTCAAATCTTGACTCAGACTGGAATAATATCAATCCCTGCTCGAAAATGTGCTAATAATCTACATAAATGATTATCTGAAACTCTTAGATTTTTAATTTCCAGCTAAACTATACTTCCACTCAACCTTAAACTAATTTAAGCCATTTTTAATAACTATGAGTCAGTGTTTCAGGAGAATTAATGTCCAAAGCTTATAAACCTAGGGTTCTCGATCTCTTCTGTGGAGCAGGGGGTATGAGCTTAGGTTTTCAAAATGCTGGCTGTAGGATTATAGGAGGCATTGAGATCAATCCTCATGCTGTAAGAACCCACAATAAAAATTTTTCCGATACCATCGTTCATTTATCACCTACAGATATTACTACACTTGATCTCAATCAATTAAATCTTGAGCCAGGTGATATAGATATTTTGATAGGTGCTCCGCCTTGTCAAGTTTTTTCAGCCATAGGTATTGGTAAGATGCGTCATCTGGGAAGAAAACCTGAAGAAGATCCAAGAAGTTTTCTTTACCAACACTTTGTTAAATTTTTGAATTACTTCAGACCGCATTTTTTTGTAATGGAAAATGTCAATACGCTACAAAGTAAGCCAATTTTTACACAAATATGTGAAGACCTTGCAAACGGTACCAGAGATCTTAAAAGCAATTATCCAGGATATGAGATTGAATTTCAAGTCCTGTTATCTGCTGACTATGGTGTTCCACAGTTAAGGAAGCGTCTTTTTGTAATTGGAAAGAGAAAAGATAATGCTTTTAAATTAGTTTTTCCAGAGAAGCTCAGTAATAAAGAATATATTTCAGTGGGACAAGCAATATCAGACTTACCTGATTTAGAACCAATTTCGTTGCGTCTTGGAAATAGAAGTGGTAGACCAAAACAAATTGATAACGAAAAGGCTTATCTCTATAGTCCTGAGAACTCTTACCAACAGAAAATGAGAATACATAAACAAGAGAGTGAGGGGGTGCTAAATCATATTTGCCGATCGCACAACGATCTCGATCTAGAAATCTTTGGACTTATGAAACAAGGTGATTTATATCGAGACATACCTGAAGAATTGAAGCGATATCGCAGTGACATTTTTTGATGATAAATGTATGCGATTTGAAACACTACCTATCTAATTTTTTTAACTTAGAGCTACCAAACCGTCTTTTATTCAATTAAGGCATAAGCTAGTATGTATTTTTCAATAGGAGAAAGAACACATGTATGGATCGTTACAAAATTCCATACTGTCAATAATTCAGAACACGCCAGCACCTGCGATCAGCATGAGTGTTACAGAGTTGTTCTACACAGATCGCCTTACTTACACCATTACCCGTGTCAGTAAATCAGGTAAGACTTTTTGGATGAAGAGATCAGACTCATTTGGTGGAGATTTTGAGACCCGTGTATATTTCTCGCAGCCTAAAAGTAAGTGGATTTCAAAGGGCGGACGTACTGTATTAGTTGGTATTCACGATCCCTATACTGATCCAACATTCTAGAATTACAAAGTTTATTACTCATGAATCTTAGAAAACCTTGGTCACGAGATGAACTAATCATCGCAATGAATCTATATTGTAAGTTGCCATTTGGGAAGCTTCACCAGAAAACTCCAATAATCATAGAAGTCGCTGAAAAACTAGCTAGAACACCAAGTAGTATTGCAATGAAACTAACTAATTTTGCCTCGCTTGATCCAGTGCATCACGCTCGTGGAATCAAAGGATTAAGTGGAGCAAGTAAAGCAGATCGGCAAATTTGGGACGAATTTACTGCAAATTGGGAACAAATGGGAATAGAAAGCGAAGAACGTTTCCAAGAATTAGTTGGCTATGAATTTTCTGAAATCAATCAGTTTCAGAGTAAGAAAAAGCCTAAAACTTCCAATCTCATACCTGTAAAATACCCTCCAAATCGAATTATAGAAGTAACGGAAACTCAAGTTACAACTAAAATAAGAATTGGGCAGAACTTCTTTCGGCAAATGGTTTTATCTTCATATGGAAATCGTTGCTGTATTACTGGGAATCCGATTCCAACCCTATTAATTGCAAGTCATATTATTCCCTGGCATAAGAAGTCAGAATACCGTCTCAATCCTCAAAACGGATTATGTCTTGCTCGTACTCATGATGTTGCATTTGATCGAGGACTAATTACTTTCGATGAAAATTATAAATTGGTTTTAAGCTCTTATCTTCAAGAGTTCTTACCTGAAGAGACATTAGAACAAAATTTTGTTGCTCACGCTGGCAATAAACTTCGTTTACCAGAAAAGTTTCAACCTGAACCCGAGTTTCTTCGCTTTCATCGAGAAGAAGTTTTTCTGGGAGTTTACTAAAAGCTATTCCTTCCCCATCCATTCGTGATTGTGTAAAGCGTGCTGCTATTGCTTACCAGCAAATTGATGGAATCGATCAAGACAAACTGGTACTGGAATTAGAAAGTCTTTGCACAACTTTGATTGGTAATGGAACTACCCTTGAAGACTCTGAAGACCACATACCTTGGCTAAGCGATCGTAAAAGCTCTATTAATTGGGACTTTTGGGATCGTTATCAACTATATCTTGAGCAGGAGAAGGGGTGGGCACCATCGACCGTTAATAAACTAGATGACCTTACAGATCAGATCTTAGGTACTCATGTTACGCAGAAGTCTGAAGTTCTTACAGAAAGGTAGTCTCAAACAAGCTAATACCACAAGGTTTAAAGCTTTAATTGCGTGTAACCCTACTAGAACTGTTGATCTAGTCAAATTGTTCTGCGTAACATCAGTTAGTGATTGATGAATTAAATCGAGGTAATGCTGCTGCAATCTTTGGAACTGTTTTTCAACTTCTAGACCGTGAAACTAATGGATGGTCTAGTTACCAAGTGGATATTTTAGAAATGGAGTTGAGTAGCATACTAGGAGTAATGCGTCTAGACCCAAATACTGATCCTCATGGAATAGTTCAAGTTAAAGGTAAACATGGAAGGCTTCCTTATCAAGAGTATTTTCAAAAAGAAGTAGATAATATAAAGGAAAAAGATAACGACCTTAATAAGATAACAGTTTGTAGTCTTTTGAAGGAATGTAGGATTACCATTCCCTATAATTTATCAATCATTGCTACGATTAACACCTCAGATGAATCTATTTATTACCTTGACACTGCTTTTAAAAGACGCTGGGATTGGCAATACGTTAAGGCACCTTTAATTTTGCCTCAAATTTAGAGCGGAATATGGTATCCAAGACGGCGACCGTATTATTTCTGGTAAGGAATCATTGAGTAAGTTTTGTGAGGTTGCGATCATTCGTAATACACAAGTTTCCCATGCTACGATCCAAACCGTTCAGCCTAAACCTGGAGATTTCCATGAAAATTCTAGATTAGAGAACTCCACCCTTCCCGAAATAACTTGATCCTGTGGTTGAGGAATTGGTTTGGTATTCTCAGGCTGGTGTACAATTCCCTGATCTATAGGCACTAAGTCTTCACTCATTTAGTTGGGGGTGATCGGCTTTGATCTTAGCGATCGCATCTTCAAAATAACCACCCACCGCAGACCAGTCAGATTGCAAAGCCTCAAGATCGGCTGAACTGTTATTAAAATCTGCTTCAGTAAATAATTTATGGTTAAACTTTGGTACTGGCATAATATCCAGCACAGAACCCATACCCTCAAGGAATGCAAGAGTATGAGAAGTAGATTGCTTCTTAATCATTTGATTTTCTCAATTGTTAAGTTAAATATAAACACTATCAAAATTACTAGGGGCGATCGCCTCTATATTTTAGATATATAAAGCTAATTTTGTTAAGTTTCTAACTTGCTAAGATATTAGGCAAGTTCTAACCATAAGTCTAATATTTCATTATCTGTAATTAATCATGGTAGCGATTCCCTCCGTGACGCATTCTGCCGCCCCTGAAGTTCTGACCCTAGAACAGTTTTTGCAACTGCCCGAAATCAAGCCTGCTCAGGAATTTAGCAACGGACAAATTAGCCAAAAACCTATACCCCAAGGTAAACACAGTCGATTACAGTATAAAATCTGCGCTCTAATTAACCAAATTACTGAAGACTCTAAAATTGCTTTTGTTTTTCCTGAGTTGAGGTCTACATTTGGTGGGCGATCGCTAGTCCCAGATATTGCAGTGTTTCTGTGGCAGAATATCCCATTTCTTGCTAATGGCGAAGTCCCTAACCGATTTGAGTTAGCACCCGATTGGGTAATCGAAATTTGTTCCCCTGACCAAAGTTCTAACAAGGTTTTAGGAAAAATTCTGTACTGTCTTAATCATGGCACAAAGCTAGGATAGTTAATCGATCCAGAGGATTACAGTATTTTAGTATTACTACCAAACCAAACACCTGCACTTAAGGTAGGTCTGGATATTCTGCCCACCCTAAATGGCATAGATGTGAATTTACAAGCGCAGGAAATATTTAAGTGGCTCAAAATGCCTTAGATTAACACTTACACAGCATTTTCCCGATACCAAGCGATCGTATTTTTCAAGCCCTCTCTAAAATCAACTTGGGCAGTAAAGTTAAAAGCTTGTCTTGCCCGTTCTGTATCCAAGCAGCGCCGAGGTTGCCCATTGGGCTTATCAGTTTGCCAGACAATCTCGCCCTCAAATTCCATCAACTCACAGATCAGGGTAATTAAATCTTTAATCGAAATTTCATAGCCTGTCCCCAAGTTCACGGGTTCGGGATCATCATAGCTTTGAGTACCCATGACAATGCCACGGGCTGCATCTTCGGAATATAAAAATTCACGGGTCGGGCTACCATCTCCCCATACTGGCAGTTCTTTATCCCCTCGCACTTGAGCCTCATGGACTTTCCGAATTAAAGCAGGGATGACATGGGAGCTTTTAGGATCAAAGTTATCCGCAGGACCATACAGGTTGACGGGCAGTAAATAAATGCCATTGAAATTATATTGCTGCCGATATGCCTGAAGTTGGACTAATAGAGCTTTTTTGGCAATACCATAGGGGGCATTGGTTTCTTCGGGATAGCCATTCCAAATATCCTCTTCTTTGAATGGTACAGGCGTAAATTTGGGATAGGCGCAGATTGTGCCCACACACACAAACTTTTTCACCCCACCTTGATAGGCAGCATGGATTAGTTGTGTGCCCATGATCAAGTTGTCATAAAATAACTCCCCGGGTTTCTGCTGGTTTAAGCCAATCCCCCCCACATGGGCAGCTAAGTGAATAATAATATCTTGATTTTCTACAGCTTTTTGGCAGTTTTCCCAAACTCGAATATCTAGGTCACGCGATCGCGGAATTGATAGTAAATCCTTGTTAGCACCAGCCGCTAATAGTTGCTCAACTACCTGTTGCCCTAAAAATCCTGCACCGCCAGTTACTAGAATTTTTTGATCTTGAAGTGAAAGTGTCATTTTGAGAATCCTACCAATGATAAAAATATCGACCCGCTACCAAAAATTAGATCTAAGCTTCAGCCCAAAGCTAGCCCTAATTCCAAATTTAACTCCAACTAGCAACAGCATTTTGCCTTAGAGTAGCCACATCTGTGGTTTGATTTGGACTATTTAACCCTACTGCCTGCATATCGGCATCCACCATCAAGCATACTAATTCTTTAAAAGTAACGCTGGGCTGCCAGTTAAGCTTTTGCTTGGCTTTGGTCGGATCGCCTAAGAGTAATTCCACTTCTGCAGGACGGAAATAGCGGGGATCAATTTCCACATAGTCTTCCCACTTCAGGTCAACGTAGTTAAAAGCCAAATCTAAAAACTCACGAATGGAATGGGTTTCACCAGTCGCTACCACATAGTCATCGGGTTGTTCCTGTTGGAGCATCAACCACATTGCCTCTACATAGTCCTTGGCATAGCCCCAGTCTCTCTTGGCATCAAGATTACCTAGATATAATTTTTTCTGTTGTCCTGCGACAATCCGAGCGATCGCCCTAGTAATTTTACGAGTCACAAAGGTTTCACCGCGTCTTGGCGATTCATGGTTGAATAAAATGCCATTACAGGCAAATAAGTTATAGGATTCACGGTAATTAATCGTCTGCCAGTGGGCATAGACTTTAGCACAGGCATAAGGGCTGCGGGGATAAAAAGGTGTAGTTTCACTTTGAGGTACAGCTTGGACTAACCCAAACATTTCCGAGGAGCCAGCTTGATAGTAGCGAATTTCTTTACCCTTGCGTTGTTGGAAATCTCGAACCGCTTCTAATAGCCGCAAAGTGCCCATAGCTACAGAATCTACCGTATATTCAGGTGAATCAAAACTGACCCGAACGTGGGACTGAGCACCTAAGTTATAAACCTCATGGGGTCTGATTGCTTCTAATAGTCTGCCTAAGCCTGTGCCATCGGTGAGGTCGCCATAGTGTAGAAATAATTTAGTCTCTGGCAAGTGGGGGTCTTGGTAAAGATGATCAATCCGATCGGTATTTATAGTGGAGCTACGACGAATGATGCCATGGACTTGATAGCCCTTTGCCAGTAATAGCTCGGAGATATAAGAACCGTCTTGTCCAGTGATTCCAGTGATTAAAGCTCTTTTTTGGTCAGTCATGTTCAAGTTTATCGTTCTAGGGATGGGCGGAGTTGAAACCGTGAGTAGCCTGTTCTAAGCAAAACATATTACTACCAGATGTGGCAAACATTGAAGTCATTATCTACCAGTCTGAAATTTTTTGTGAAGTGATTTAAATTACAGGCGATCGCTTAAAATCGCTTAAATCTGATCAACGTTAACATCAAAATTAAGACTAATATAGACAATTATTAATAAAGCATAAAGATATTTAGTGTCTCCTATTCTTCAAATCTGTTGCCTATTGTCAGAGCCATCTCATCACAGCCTGATTGGGCAATTTTTGGCAGGCGATCGCTTTAATATAACTAGCTTCAATACTATTGAACAGGTATCTAAAAACTTAATCGAAGAACAGTCAAATCAAGACTGTCTAATAATTTGGCTTGGAGATGAGATCGGTAGCCCTAGGGTCTCAGATTTAGGCATTTGCTTGCCCACGGTTGTGATTGTCTCACCCCATAGCTTTTGGTCTAAAAGTTATTTAGATAGCCAGAATAATCCAGAAAATAAACTAGAGCCAATTTATCCCGCCACAGTTACCCTAGGAATAGAAAATCTGATTGAATTACCTGAGACAATTGACAAAGCGATCGCACTATTTCTTAAGATCCCCACAAAACTACCTAATCAAGTATCCGAACAATATGCAGACATAGCCACTGCCCAACAACGGTTATCTAAAAAATTGCAGGAACGATTGGGGTACTTGGGTGTTTACTATAAAAGAGATCCAACCCAGTTTTGGCGAAGGCTTGCCGATCAAGAAAAAACTGCATATATCAAACGTTTGGCGGAAATATACCGCTTAGTTATTCTGGAATACTTCAAAGATAAGTCTAAGCAGTTAAACACTTTAATTGACGAATTTGCCAGTATGTGTTTCTTTGCGGATATATCTGTATCGCAAGTTTTACAAATCCATATGGAATTAATGGAAAATTTTGCCGTACAGTTAAGATTGGAAGGGCGTAATGAAGAAATTTTGTTAGACTACCGCATTACACTTATTGATATGATTGCTCACCTTTGTGAAATGTATCGACGGTCTATTCCCAAGGATATGCATAAATAATAGTGTGCAAAAACTACAATGATATTCAAAAAAATAGAATCGAGGTTTAGCAATGAGTTTTGCTCGTAAAAATTATGTTCTTAAGCTCTATGTTGCAGGAAATACCCCCAACTCAATTCGTGCCCTTAAAACCTTAAATGACATTCTAGAAAAAGAATTTCAAGGAGTTTATGCGCTCAAAGTTATTGATGTTTTGAAAAATCCACAGTTAGCTGAAGAAGATAAAATTTTGGCTACTCCAACTTTGGCAAAAGTATTACCGCCCCCTGTGCGTAAAATTATTGGGGATTTAAGCGATCGCGAAAAAGTATTAATTGGTTTAGATTTGCTGTATGAGGAACTAATTGATGAAGCGTGAAGGTTTGAATAATCAAGAGCTAACCGAAAAAAAGCCAGATATCCAAAAGCTAGGAGTCCAAAAACTGCGCACTATGATCGAAGGACTCGATGAGATTACCCACGGTGGTCTGCCCATGGGGCGATCGACTCTAATTAGCGGTACTTCTGGCACGGGAAAAACTTTATTCTCTTTACAGTTTATCTACAATGGCATTGTGGAGTTAGGAGAAAATGGCGTATTTGTCACCTTTGAAGAGTCCCCTGCCGACATTATTAAAAATGCCTATAGTTTCAATTGGGATCTGCAAAAATTAATTAATGAAGGTAAATTATTTATTCTAGATGCTTCTCCCGATCCCGAAGGGCAAGAAGTTATCGGAGATTTTGACCTGTCGGCATTAATTGAACGGATTCAATACGCCATCTTAAAATATAAAGCTAAACGTATCTCCATAGACTCAATTACCGCTATTTTTCAGCAATATGAATCTTTGGGGCTAGTCCGCCGTGAAATTTTTAGACTAGTGGGACGACTGAAATCCCTCGGTGTCACTACAGTTATGACTACGGAACGGGTAGAAGAATATGGTCCCGTTGCTAGATTCGGGGTCGAAGAATTTGTTTCAGATAACGTCATTATTGTGCGAAATGTCCTAGAAGGAGAACGTCGTCACCGCACGGCGGAAATTCTCAAATTACGGGGTACAACCCATATGAAAGGTGAATTTCCCTTCACGATGACAAACAAAGGCATAAATATTTTCCCCCTTGGGGCAATGCGCTTGACGCAAAAGTCTTCAAATATTCGTGTTTCCTCTGGGGTAGAAACTCTCGATACCATGTGTGGTGGCGGATATTTTAAAGATTCCATTATTCTCATAACGGGAGCTACAGGTACGGGTAAAACTTTGATGGTGAGCAAGTTTTTACAAAATGGCTGTCTCAATGGTGAAAGGGCATTACTATTTGCCTACGAAGAATCCCGTGCCCAATTATCTCGTAATGCTTCATCGTGGGGAACTGATTTTGAAAAACTAGAGGCAATGGGCTTGCTCAAAATTATTTGTGCCTATCCTGAATCCACAGGCTTGGAAGATCATCTGCAAATGATTAAATCAGAAATTGATTCCTTTAAGCCTTCAAGAATTGCGATCGATTCTCTTTCAGCTTTGGCACGAGGGGTGAGCAATAATAATTTTCGGCAATTTGTAATTGGACTAACTGGATTTGTGAAGCAAGAAGAAATTACAGGCTTATTCACTAATACTACCGACCAGTTTATGGGTTCTCATGCCATTACAGAATCTCATATCTCGACGATTACTGATACTATCATTCTCCTCCAATATGTGGAGATTAGAGGTGAGATGGCACGGGCTGTAAATGTATTCAAAATGAGGGGTTCAAGACATGATAACAAAATCCGTGAGTATATAATTACCGACCAAGGCGCTCAAATCCAAGATTCATTTAAGGGTTATGAACGTATTCTAAGTGGTTCACCTTCTCGTAGTTCGATTGATGAAAAAAGTGAACTTTCACGAATTATTAGAGGTGTAAACCCTGAATAATTTAGAGTTTTATTAAAGATTTTAATCACTTATTTGGGCTTAATGCACATAATCTTTGCTAAAGCAAGTCATAAAAATACAAATTACTTATACTATCAAGAACTCTATTCATCATCATTTGTAGTGTAAATTACCTTAAAATCTGAAATTAATATTTATTTAAATTATTTTTATCCATATTTTGCAATAGTTTCAGTATTTTTCATAAATGTCAAGGACTAAGATCATCGCTGTTTTGTGATATTAGTTTTTCAAATGAATCGATCTATATACCTTGAAGTCATGTTAGGGTTACGGAGGTTAAGAATTCCTATAGTTTAACTTTTGCATTCACTTTCATTCAATAGAAGCGAGTTCCTCAGTGCTCTCTATTAACTAATTTCATCTCACATGCTTGATTAACTTATGATTCAAAAAACATGGAAATGCCTTTTATCGGCTCTCATTGCAATATGTCCTCTAGCTGTTATTCCTTCCAATAGTTCAGCTATAGCAGATACAAATCTCCAATCTAAAGAACCTTCTAATTCTGTTCTATCTTCTACCCTTAAAGTCGGGGAGTCTCGCTCTCAATCTATTGCTCGTCCTGACTCTAATGCGATCGCTAAAATCTTCACTTACAAGATAGGTGACAAACCTGCAGCTACTGTTTATGTTCGCAACCTCCCAGTTTTAACCTTTATTGGCTCAAATAAGATAAATCAAAAGGTTAAGAATCCTAGCTCTGAACTTTCCTCTAAACTTCCATCGAATAGATCTAAATCAACTCTTTATAGTTCCGTTGATCCATCTGTTGATCCAATAGAGAGAGCTACTGCTACTGCTGCATTATTTAATCAGTTAAGCCGTGACGGTTTTGATGCTAATAACATTATTGCGGTTCGGAAATCTAATGCTTATGTAATCAAGTTAGGTAGTCAAATGGAGCTAAAGCTTGATAGCAGTTTAATTATTCCTAATTCTAGTAAAAACAAAGCTAATAGCGCTTTAGATGCCACTAATTTATTACGCCGTCTGATTGGCAATGCTCAACCCTTAGCAAAAGTTGAAGGTATTAAAGTTGAAGGTATTAAAGTATCTAGAGTAATTAAACCCTCCTATCGCCAGCCTATTGCTTTGGTGAGTCAGGTGATCACAGGAATGGCTTCTTGGTATGGACCTGGGTTTCACGGTGGGACTACTGCCAATGGCGAAAGATTTAATCAATATAAGTACACTGCTGCTCATCCTAACTTACCCTTTGGTACTCCTGTACGGGTGACTAATATGTATAATGGCAGGTCGGTTGTAGTCAGGATTAATGACCGTGGTCCATATTCGGGTGGGCGTGTTATTGATTTATCGAAGCGGGCTGCCCAAACAATAGGATTAATCTCATCAGGTGTTGCTCGTGTCAGACTTGAGGTCATAAGACGCTAATCGCTAAATTGGGCTTGAGATGACTAAAGTTTTTACCACTATTGCCCCACTTAGGGATTATTTGAATAGCCTTCAAACTGCAATAGGCTTGGTACCAACTATGGGTGCGCTCCATGTGGGTCATGTTAGTTTGATCCATAGGGCCAAGCAAGAGCATGACTGTGTAGTGGTTAGTATTTTTGTGAATCCTTTACAGTTTGGAGCAGGTGAAGACTATCTAGAATATCCTCGTGATTTAGAGAGCGATCGCCTAGTATGTGAAAAAGCGGGCATAGACATAATTTTTGCGCCCCTAGCCTCAGAAATCTATGGAGTAGGTGAGACTACAATGGTAATCCCGCCTGTATCTTTGACCTCTGGACTATGTGGGCGATCGCGCATTGGGCATTTTACAGGTGTAGCAACGGTTGTAACCAAATTATTAAACATCATCCAACCCCAAAGAGCTTATTTTGGGCAGAAAGATGGGCAACAATTAGCCATAATTCGCCAAGTTGTCAAAGATTTACATATTCCCACTGAAGTTGTAGCTTGCCCCATCGTGCGATCTGCTTCGGGTTTGGCACTCAGTTCCCGTAATCAGTATTTAAATTCTGAAGATTTAGGTACCGCAGCCATCTTATATCAAGCTCTTAAAGTTGCAGAAACTACTTTTAATCAGGGTGAGCATGATGGTGAGGCTTTAATTTTTGTGGTTAAGGCGCATTTATCGACTTACATTGCCTCCCAACAAATAGACTTAGAGTATATAGAGTTAGTGGACTTAGTTACTTTAGAACCAGTTGCTAGGGTTGTGGCAAAGTCTATGTTGGCGATCGCCGCTAGAGTAGGAAATACCCGTTTAATTGATAATATAATTTTGAACGTTAATTCAGAAT
>CASBQR010000045.1 GCA_949127865.1 Synechococcales cyanobacterium PMM_0082 | reverse complement strand
GGTTAGAGCACCGCCCTGTCACGGCGGAAGTTACGGGTTCGAGCCCCGCCGATCCCGTTTATATCATTAATGGAGTAATCTACTCATCTCCCCTAATTAAAATTTGAATTTATTTCTTACAGTTTTGAGGAAGAATGTCGATTTAAAATAATTGACTAATTGTAGGTATGCTGTTTGCGTAATATATCTTTAGTCATAATTGTTATAGTTTGTTTTATAGCTTACAAATGTTAGACATATCTAGAAATGTTGCTATGATTCTTCAAATAGGCTAGAAATGCATTCATCTATATGGGCTTTAACCTTGATCAATTTCTATCAAATAAAGAGCTTTCAGTTGCTGAGCTAGATGAGTTTTCGGTGTCATTAGAATTAGACTTGACAGAAATCAAACGTAACTATGCCTATGCGATCGCCAACCTGAAGCGGATAGAAATTCAAATCAAAGAAGCTGCTAAAGGGGAAGATCAAAAACAACATATAGTTGGTCTCCAGCAGAAATATGCCTCTTTTGCGAGTTCTGCAAATGCAATTAAGAAGCAAATATCTGTGATCGAAACGAATCTCATGAAGGTTGGTAAGAAGAAAGCCTCGATTCAAAGAAAAGTTAAAAAAGTTATTGATGAAAAAGGACTAAATAAAACCCTAGGACTAATTAATAGTAGCTTGTTGATTAATGTAATTGAGTATCCAGTTATTCAAGAGGCGCGATCGCAAATTCATAATTTATCCCAAGAAGCAAAGCAAAAAATTACTTTAGTAGAAGTAGTGGCATACGCATTAAATCGATTACCCTCTATGTATGCCTCGACTAAAGATGGGTATCGACACCACCACAATACAGCGACTGGAGAATTTTATCCCAAGATCATTGAAACAGTCCGAAGAGCGATTAGGGTATTATTAGTTGGTGACCCACTCCATGATTCGTCTGATATTCCTGATGAAGTATTTTGCGATCCACCAGGGCTTTTGAGTCGCCTTTGCCAACTATTTGATCGCAAGCAAATGCGGTGGAAAGAAGTTCCCAGTGTATTGCACTCGCTAATGCCTGATTACTCTAATGTCGATTTGCAAGGAGAACCTTTACCTGAGACCAAAAATAGCTTTCTTTCCCGTAAGGATAAGGTCAGTGATATCACTTCTTACCTAAAGCGTTCTAAATTGCGTTCAGTGGCAAGTAACAGTAATAACAATAGTGATGATGATTTTAGTTCAAATTTAAGCTGGAAATCAGAAGCAAAAGAAGCAGAACGAGCCGAAATGCAGCAACAGATATTTCAAATTTATACCCTAAAAGGTAAGTTGAAGTATATTAATGTTACCGAAAAATTTATAATGGTTGCAACCCTACACCTGATGGCAGGCATAACTTCTGATGAAGTGGATTTGGTGGAAGTAGCAGCCCATGCCTTAAATTATTTTCCGCAAACGTATGTCACCACTGAACGAGGTTTAACTTTACTGCGGCAGAAATCCTACGCCAAATTACCTGAATATATTGAGCAAGTTCGCAAAAGCTTTGCAAGGGTTAAATACTCGACCCGATTACTATCTGAGCCTTTATATTTTGCTGAATTTAATCTGGAATATCAAGAGGCTATGACTGCTCTGGCTACGATGCTGGATCGAGACGACTTAAGCCCAGATAATCTTATAGATGTGATTAAAACTTTTATTGAGTAAGTTCTTTTGCAAGTAATGCGCAACTCAGAAAAGCTGTTTAACAGAATTTAACGGAGAATCTGATCATGTCTATCTTTTAGGTTAAATACGCTTATCTATAATTTCTGCCAAGAGCTAAAGAAGCTTAGAGTCTTGATTCTAACAAAGGATTAACCCGCGTTGGCTTTAAGGTGTTTATAAAGCCAGCTACAACCACCTAAGCAGTTACGGCGATCTTCATCGGAGACATTGGTGTTAGTTTTAAGATATTCTTGGAGCCAACTACAACCCCGCATTAATAAATTATCTAGGTCTAAATTCCAGAGAATTATAGATTTATCAGCACTAGCAGACATCAAAATTTTGCCATTACCCGTAAAAGATATACTTTTTACAGAATTTGTATGTCCATTAAAAGTCCTCAGCAGTGTACCGTCCAAACTCCAAAGCTGAACAGTTGTGTCTTCGCTCGCTGAAGCTATGGTTTTGCCATCGGGACTGAAACAAATATTGCGAACTTCGGCACTGTGCCCATTCAAAGTTTTGAGGAGGGAACCGTCTACACTCCATATCTTTACACTTTGATCGGTGCTGCCTGAGGCAAAAGTGCGATTATCTTGGCTAAAACACAAAGTTAAAACCTCGGCACTATGCCCTTCAAAACTGAATAGTAATTTACCGTCCCAACTCCAGAGATTAATAATTTTGTCTTTGCCCGCCGAAATTAGCATGCTGCCATCGGGGCTAAAACAGACTGCGTAAACTTCTGCCGTATGACCGTTTAAGGTCTGGAGCCATACGCCCTCAGCATTCCATAGCCTGACCGTGTTATCGGCACTAGCAGAGGCAAAGACCTGTCCATCAGAACGAAAGCTGAGGCTATAAACTTCCGACCTGTGACCGTTGAGGGTATCAATGGCTCTACCGTCCGGACTCCAAGATTTGATACTGCTATCGGTACTAGCGGATAGAATGAGGGAGCTATCGGGACTAATACAAATGCTGTTGATGCTATCGTTATGTCCGGGTAGGCTCGCAATCAGATTGCCATTGGTATTCCAAATATTGACGTTTTTATCTTTGCCCCCAGCAACTATGAATCTGCCGTTAGGACTAAAGGCTGCTGACCAGATTTCATCCTGTCCTAATAGTTTGCGGAGAGGGTTGCCTCTGATATTCCACATTTTTAAGGTAGTATCTCGACTGGCGGAGGCAAGGCTTTTGCCATCGGGACTAAAACAAACACTAAGGACGGCATCACCATGCCCTGTAAGATTTTCTAGTAAGGTACCGTCTGTATCCCAGACTTTAATGGTGCGATCGCTACCCGTAGAAGCAATAGTTGTGCCATCGGGAGAGTAGGCAACGCTCCACACTTTATCTGTATGTCCTTGAAAGGTGCGGATCAAAACTCCATCACTACCCCAAAGTTTCATGGTGCGATCGCGGCTACCAGAAATAATTGCTTGCCCGTGGGGTTCATAGGCTACGGTTTCCACAAAGCTATCGTGCCCTTTAAGGGTTTTAACTACAGCTCCGTTAATATTCCAAATAATTAGATTGCGATCGGCACTACCTGAGACTATTTCTTTACCATTAGGATTAAAGGCGACACAGGTAACCCAGCGTTCATGACCGCCGCGAAAGGTCTTAAGTAAAGTCCCATTGGCTTTCCATAATCTAATGGTTGTATCTTCCCCCGCCGAGGCAATGTAGTTACCATCGGCACTAAAACAGACATCAAGGACAGGACCATCATGCCCTTTTAACATTACCGAGCCTGTTTCTTTAAATCCGCCTGCACTCTCATCCCAATACCAAAGTCGAATCATATTGTCGCGGCTGCCTGAGGCAATAGTTTTACCGTCAGGGCTAATAGCGACACTCGTTACCCAGTTGGTATGTCCCCATAATGTTTGTAAGAGGGTACCGTTAATATTCCAGACTTTGATACTGCGATCGCTACTGGCGGAAACCAAAAATTTACCATCGGGACTAAAACAAACTTTATTTACCCAAAACCCATGTCCTTCGTAGCGGTTATATTCATGGATGCCATAGATTACCTGTTCGAGGGCGGTAATGGTACGGATCTGCGTATTTGCCTTGAGGTGGTTGATGCCATTGGTAACTTGAGAAATAAGTTGGCGAATTTTAACGCCACCAATCACACTGGAAATTAATGCTTCAAGATGATTATGGGATAAGAATAAAGCTTCAGAGGACATGGTTAGAGCCACAATGCGTTCACTAATTTCTCCCATTTCCGCTTGAATACGTTGCTGTTTTTCACTTTCTAGGCTTTTAGCTAGGTCTTGGCTGAGTTTTTCGAGGCGATCGGCAGCCGCAGCCCTACTAGTAGCAGCTTCTAGCAGCTCAGCCTGCATTTGCTCCCGCTCATTTACCCGTTCACTAGCTTCTAGAAATTCGGTATCTAATCTACTTAAACTGGGCTGCGCCTTTGCCCAACCTAAAGCTTCGACTAATCTGGTGCCTCGCAATAAAGCTGAAGTATCTTTTTCATCGGAGCGCATCCATGCCTGTAAAGCCTCTTGGTACGGACAATTTCGAGTTTGGGTCATTACCACTTTTTGAGTAAGCTTAATTACCACAATCGATACATCATCCTCAGGAATTTCTCGTTCTGAGAATTTATCTAGAGCGAGCTTTAACCCCATTAAAATTTTAGGTGCGGGTAAATGGGCTAAGCTGGAAATCACAAATTTGAGTGGACTGATGCCTTTGGCTGTAGATGCTCCAAACTCATCACCGTTGGCATTAGCAGCTTCGTATAGACCATCACTAAAAAAGACGGCAATGTCTCCTTCATTAAAAGGTTTTTTCAAAGTTCTATAGGCTGTACCCTCGTAGCGACCCAATGCCATAGAGGGGTTTACCGACTCTTCGCAGGTTTTAGTGGTGCCACGGTAAATAATTGGTCCTGGAATACCAGCATTGCCAATCTGAAATTCATAGGTTTCTAAGTCTAAAACTCCATAGGCTAAAGCCACGGCATCATCGGTATTTGCGGCACAGAGTAGTTGATTGAGGGAGTTCATGACGTTGGTTGGATTATTCAGTCGTCCTTGGGTAGCAAAAGCGTCTAACTGTCCCTTGAATAAGGCGGCATGAATTGCCCCTGCTACGGATTTGCCTGATGAATCGGCGATCGCTACACCCAAAATTCCCGGTTGTTCTAAAAATTGATAATAATCTCCGCCCAAATCAACGGCTGTCCAAACGTCCGCAGCAATATCTAATCCCAGATAATTTGGAATACTTTGGGGAAGCAGACTCCTTTGTAGTAACCTACCACTACTTAATTCGTCATTCGACTGCATACTTAATCTATAAGTTCATAAAACCCAGTTATTCAGCATTAAACCAGATTTGGTCATAATGAGAAAGTTAAAGTTGTTGTATAACTTTATCCTTAAATTCTCATTTTTGGAGATTAACAGTAAAAGCTATAGATATAAAAACTTTCTAAACTTCTAAGCAATATCATAGATTCTTGGTTATTTTCTAGAAATCAGGCTTTGAAATCAAGATTTAGGGCTGTTGCCAAATTGGTAGGAACATTGTTTCGAGGATGTTATGTTTTACAGAGGTAGAAACTGTACTAGTGTTAAGGCATTTCACCAGCAGAACATGGGCATCATGATAGCGTCTGAGCAGGGTTTCTTCGTCGGCAGTAAAGTTCCAGTCTTGGGTGCCTTTGCGATGCTGAATTAATAGACTTCTACAGTCTTTTGACCAGCTAATGCCGTGAGTATTCCACCAGTGATTAAAGTTTTCTTCTTCAGTTTTGGGATCGGGTAGCTGGTCTTTGAGAGTTTGTAGCGATCGCCTGAGTTGTGGCTCTAGTAAGCCTGCTAAATATAGGATAGGATGCTCGGCAATGTATAGAGACAGGTGGAAATTGAGGGCGATCGCTAGCTCATAATCTGAATTTAAGGATGTTTCTGAAAAGGCTGGATTATCCATTTCATTAGTACCTTTGGCGATCGCAGATCCCTTTGTGTCTCCTGTGCGTTCTTTGAGGCGATCAATAGTGCGGTTATGGGTAATTTCGATCGCCCGATTCCGATCTTGAATCCGAAAGTTATTTAAGTCAATGTCTAGATAAAAAGCCCGTAAAGTTGTGGGCTGATAGGAAACTCTTAAATAGGAAGAATTTTTG
>CASBQR010000044.1 GCA_949127865.1 Synechococcales cyanobacterium PMM_0082 | reverse complement strand
CTTTTTCTATCTCCGCTCGGCTGATATTTTTCATACCCTATATCTTTAGCCCTTTTTAGCCCTTTGTTCTGTATCTTTTGCTCCCTAATCCTTCTTTTTATCCTGTGTAGTTACCTTTTTTTTAGGTTAAGATTCGGCTCTATATATTCTGAAGATTAATTTCCAGATCTTTTGCCGCTTCTTTGCCAATGTCAGGTAGGGGCATGACTTTACCTAGTATTTTATCTCTTGGCGTACCTTGCCATTCTCTCCACGGCAGCTTGGATCGTACTATCTTGTTTAGCAAAACAGAATCTCAATCCATTGGTGCGGTCGCAATTAGGATTGGTAAAACAATTACCCGGCACGGCGGCAACTCCTGCTTCTTTTGCGAGTCTGAGGGCGGCGGCATTGGCATCATCGGCTAAAACCGAACTATCTGTCCAAATATAGTAGGCTCCCTTAGGCAGAACAGGCGATAAACCAATATCTTTAAGAGCAGAAAAGAGAAGATCGCGCTTACGTTGATAATCCTTCGCCATATTTTGATAATAGTCCTGCCCAAATGCTAAAGCAGCGAGAGCAGCATATTGGAGCGGTGCGGGGGCGCAAATCGTCAGAAAGTCATGGATTCTACGCATGGCTGCGGTTAAGGTGGGGTTAGCCACGGTATAGCCTAGTCGCCAGCCTGTCACACAAAAGGTTTTAGAAAATCCATTTACAACTATGGTGCGATCGCTCATTCCTGCCAGACTCAGCATACTAATATGGTTCCCCTCGTAGAGAATATATTCATAAATCTCATCGGTAATTATATAAACATCATAGCGATCGCAATATTCCGCCAATAATTCCAATTCCGCCAATGTCCACACCTTACCCGTGGGATTTGCAGGACTATTTAAGATTACTGCTTTCAAACCTCTAGCAAACGCCTGATCGAGCATTTCTTTGGTGATTTCCCAATTTGGAGCTTGTAAAGTAATAAATTCTGGAATGCCGCCCACAGTGGCAAGGTTAGGAATGTAGTTTTCGTAAAATGGCTCAAAAATTAAACAGCGATCGCCTGGATCGAGAATAGCCATCAGCGCAATATTTAAGCCTTCCGTTGCACCACAACACACGGTAATTTCTGTATCAGGATCGACGGTGACATGATTATCCCTTTGCATTTTGGCAGCGATCGCAATTCTCAAGGGTTCCAATCCCCAAGTATCAGCATATTGATTATGATCGGCGGCGATCGCTTGTTGGGCTGCAATTTTTAAAGCTTCAGGTGCAGGAAAATCAGGTAATCCCTGAGCAAGATTAATAGCTCCATATTTGCCACAGTAGCGAGATGCCTCCCGAATTTGGGATTCTTTGGTATTGATTGCCCGTTGGGAAAGGTTTAGATGTGATTTCAAGGATTTATAAGTGAGTATTTAGTTTTTTATCTTAACTAGTTGCTGGATTTTGAAATAGGGTCAGCAATTTTCATTTTAACTTCAAGGCTTGTGGAGTTCATCACGGATAAGGTAGTAGATTCAAATTTTGAATGAAATGATAATCCCTTTGCTTCTTTGAGATGAAAGCGATGATTCTGGATTAATGGTCATTTTATTTCCGCTAAGGAACGTACAGAGAGGATTTCATCTGATTTAAGGACATGAATGGCTGATTTCGGCACAATAACAGTATTAATTGACTCGCCAAGGGCATTAAATATTTCCAGAATATACCCTTCTTCGCCGCCTGTGGGATGGGGAACGATATCGATAAAGGTGGCAATGTCTCCTTTTTTTAGATGATACTCGGGGAGGTCTTGGGCTAAGGAAACTCGCTGATATAGTTCGATCATGACTTTTTCTCTTTTTTGGGTTTTAGGGTGATAAATTGAAATTTCTTGTCAATTTTACGTTCTAGCCAAACTGTCACAACTGAAAGGTTACGCTCAACGCCTTTTAAGTCCCCTTCTACTCGATAAAATACGCCATACAGATTACTACTATCTTCTATTGCTTCTACAGTTTGGATCAATTCTAAAATAGCGGCTTGGAGTTGCTCTGGGTTAGTTTGAGTAAATCCACCTTGGGCTAAATATTTAGATTTGTCGTCTTGCTCTCGATAAGCTAGGAGGTATTGGCTAATTTTTGCATCGGGAATAATCAGATCAGGGGGAAGTTTCATATTTTACTCCTTCGATTCTCGGTTGCGATTATATTCCTTATGGTGTATCTGTAGCCTTTATTTAGTATTTTTGCTTGTGCCGCATTTAATTATAATTAGCTAAATAGACAAGCCTAGCTTAAGTCCGAGGGCAGCGTGCAAAAACATTAAAGCGATCGCAGCACTACCTAAATAGGCGTGAGCATTACGCAGTATAGGTTTATTTCCTGCAAATCCTGAAACCGCGATCGCTGCATTAATAAACAATAAAATCAATACGGCTGATCCAGTTAAAAAGTGGGGACTTTCTAACAAAGGCTTACCCTGCATGACCAAAGATAAGAGTCCGCCTGTATATCCTGCTGCCAAAAATGCGGTCATTAATGGTGCCAGTTTGCGATGATCGTCACGACTTTTCATGGCAGCAGTAGTATCAGTAACCAACCGACCACGCCAACCCGCTAAACCGACAAAACTACCCATCATAAATATCACGATCGCCATAAAAAAGGGATGTCCCCAATGCACAATCGGTTGTGGCACTCCTAGATTTTTAAATACTTGGGCAATAGGATCTAAAACTTCGGTCAGATTCATGATTTTAATTTAATCTATTCTCGATCTCTGAGATTTTAACCCAATTAAGCCTAAATACTTCCTCTAGATTGCTTTTAAGCTTTAGATTCAAATTCAGGAGCGTATGCTTTTAACAGATTGCTAAGTTGAGGTAGAACCGCATCTGAGGACTTAGGCTCGATCGCCGCTCTTTCGGGAAAGAACTTAGGACGATCTAAACTCCGATCAATTGCCTCTTTAACTTGTTGCATAATCAAAGAATGTAAATCAGCTAAAGCCCGCTTACGTTGATAACTAGCCCCTTCTTCGGTGGTGGCATAAAGTGGAGGCAACCGATTTAAGGCATAGGCAGCAATATCACCTAAATCTAGAACTGTATTTGTAGTAGATTCGATTTCCGCAACCCTTGCCACCGACTCACTTAAAACCAACTCTTCCATCACATTAATAAACTGCTTGCGCGGTACTGCTACAACTTCTCCAGTGAGCAAACTACCCATCAAGCGATCCAATGCCATATACTCTTCTACTGAAAGTTCTAAAGCACTGTCACAGATTCGCCCCACTTCTGCTTCCATAGCTGGAGTAAGGTAGCCATCTTGGAGGGCTTGTTCAACAATTGTTTCTATACTTGACTTTTCCACGAGTTTTTCTTAAGGCACATCTATAGGAATAGTAGTATATTCTGGCAGCGATACTTGAAATAAACCATCAACACTTAGAAAAATTACTAACCTGATGGCACTACCCGGATTTGCCATTAAGTCACCCCAAGGTAATGATAACTCTAAGCATTCATCTAAGCCCATTTTTGCTTGATTAAATATCCCTTGCCATTGGTAGCCTTGAATCGCTTGCTCTAACGTAATAGTTTGACTGGAAAGTTCAATTTTGTGATGGTGATGAAATAAATAATTTAGTGGTGGCACATCTGGCAATCCAGCGATCGCCACAGGGCTATTGTAGTGAGATTGCTCAGGATAAAACCAACACAGGTGCAGAGTGGGGAGAATCTCACGACTGAAGAAGGAAGCAAAATCTAGGCGCAGATAAAAATGAAAATGATCCAGCCCATACCATAGCCTCTGGACAATACTACTTTGGTGCATTGACCCTCTCATAGCACTAACCTCAATTCGGGCTGCGCCTTGCCAATCTTGCCAATCTACTTTGCCATTAATCATGGGATGAATAAAGGATTCAGGTCTTTGATTGGTAGGAATATCGTGGGGTTCGAGGGGATAGAGCAAACTAGCAGGAATTGCCTCATTTAATGCTCGATATAGTGCCTGTAAATGCTCTCGAAAAAGTTGATCAAAGACGTGATCTAGACTGGAACTATGTCCTGCTCCCAACCACCAAAACCAATCAGAGCCTTCGGCAGCAAATAAATGTTCCCAGACTTCAGGATTATTTGCTTGGGTGGCTTCGGGATGATTAGCTAATACCTGTCGAGCTTCTGCTAAGAGATCCCAAGCCCGATTTTTGACAGGATCGCCAATCCAAGTTGTAAAGTTAGAATCAATCCAAGACCCGCTATGTAATTGGTGAGGAGGGATCTTATCCACAGGCGGAAATTGGTCAATGAATTCTGAAACTGTGACTAGTTTTATCGACTCTTCTTGGGATAGCTGCCCATAGAGGGTTTCTAAAAATGCCTTACCATCTTGGGGATAATATTCCCAGCAATTTTCTCCATCTAGGGCGATTGTTACTAACCATGGGCGATCGGGATGGGAACTATTTTGGCGTTCTGGATCATTCTGCCATTGAGCATGAATTGCCTTCAGATGGTCACATAAATCTCTAGTTGCCGCGGCTGGGGTCATGGAGCTATAACTAAAGCCAATTAAATCAGAAAGTCGATGATCCCGAAAAACAATCGCCAAGTTACCATGAATAGTCTCTAGGCTGTAGGGCTGATAGAGTATATGGGGATCGCTAACATGACCATGCTCGTTGCGATGAAAATAGTTACCTAAACTCCAGCCTAATACGCCTTCGTCGGAACATAGCCATTGAAATCCCTGTTTAGCTATATCGGGCAAAATTGCTGGACTAACCGACTGTTCAGATGGCCATAGTCCTCGGGGCAAACTCCTAAAATGATCTTGATAAATTTGTTTGGCTTTATCTAAGTGCAGATTAATATCTGACTCCCAACGAAATCGAATCCCAGGGAGCATCATATCTGGGACTGCAACTCTAGCGGATTTAGAATCTGCTAGTAAGGGCATGATGGGATGAGTGTAAGGACTGGTAATAATTTCTAGCTGCCCCGATTTTTGCATTTTGTGGTGTTGAGGCAAAATTTGGGCAAGAATATCCCTTTGTTTGGCATAAATGCGCTGGCGATCGCTAAGGTTGAAATTTCGACCTTTTTGGAACCAAGCCTGGATTTGGGGGTCTATTTCTCTGAATAAAGGATCGATCCATGTCAAGTTATACCAAGCTAAGAGATCGCTGTAGTCATTTTCATTCCAGTTTTCAAGACACCAGATTACCCCAAAGTGATTTTTCTGTTCTAATAATTGGGCGTAGCGAGGATAGGGTTCCACCATGTGGCGATGGTAAGCATCAAAAAATCTCTCTATGACAAAGAGTTTTTGAAATCTATCCATCCGCCCCACAGGGGTAAGGGTGAGTTCGAGATAGTGATCGAATGCTCTACCATAGATGTAATCCTCTAACTGGGTAATTAGAGATGGGACAAGATTTACAGTTTGATGTAATTTAGGAAATTTTTCTAAAGTTAATACCAAATCAAGGTAATCTTTCACACCATGCAGTCGTACCCAAGGCAAAAGATACTTCCCAGCGATGGGACTCTTGTACAAAGGCTGATGCTGATGCCAGACAAATGCAACATACAACGGGAAAGACATAATTTTATGACTGGCTTAACTTTTAAGAATTGTGACATATTCCATAGACGAGTTTGTATCTATTTAAGCAGTATAGGTCTTGGTTTGAGTGGGTTTTTAACGGTAGGATGTACGCAAATTCCGCCTCATAGCTTCTCTAATCCTACTGTAACTTCATCAAATGTAATATCTGACGCTTCATCTAAAACTCCTAAAGAGATAAAAAATGTGGATAAAGCTCAGTACTTACCAATCTCGGCTAGGGCTAAACTTGGCGATCGCATCATTAACTTAGAAGTAGCTCTCACTCCTACCCAGCAATCTAAAGGTTTAATGTTTAGGTCAACTCTAGCAGATGATCGGGGAATGTTATTTATCTTTAATCCGCCAATGGCAATTGGATTTTGGATGAAAAATGTGCCTGTGCCTCTAGATATGGTATTTACGTTTGAAGGCAAGATTGTGGCGATCGCTGCTAGTGTGCCGCCCTGTAAAACTAACCCATGTCCAATTTATCCATCAACACCTGTAGTCACAGATCAAGTCATTGAATTGCGAGCGGGGCTAACAAAGGAAATGGGTTTAAAGCTGGGGGACTCAGTAACAATTGAAAAGCTTTAAGTTGCTACAGCTAAAATCTATCTTCCAATTGCAGGGGTGACTAATTCCTTGGCAGGTTCAGGGATTGCTACCTGTTGTGAATATTTACTAGTAATAATTCTGGCTCCACGTTTACGAGTGAAATAGTTGAATCCCCATTGCACCATAACAACTAACTGATTATCAAACTCCACTAGATAAAGAATATGGAGAAAAGTCCAAATTAACCAAGCGGGTAAACCAGTAAGTTTCATAAATCGCAAATCGACCACAGCCGCATTCCGCCCAATTACCGCCAGACTACCGCGATCTATATAACGAAACTTAGGTAAAGGTTGATTTTGTAATTGAGCTTTGATTAACTTCGCCACATATTCTCCTTGGTACATCGCCACAGGTGCAACCCCAGGTAGAGGTTTACCATCCTCTTGATGGGCATAATGGGCAAGATCGCCAATCACAAATAAATGAGGATAGTTGGCTATTGATAAATCTGGTTCCACCATAACTCGACCGACACGATCCAGATTTGCCCCTGCCTGTTTTGCTAGAATCTCTCCTAAGGCTGAAGCTTTTACACCTGCTGCCCATAAAATTGTTTGAGCTGGGACTGATTCTAGGCGATCGCCACAACGAAAAGTGACAACATGATCTTGAATATTAGTAACAATTGTTGCTGTTTTAACAGTTACTCCTAGTTTAGTGAGGGCATCCGTGGCTGAAGCTGATAAATCTGGGGCATAGGGAGGTAATATCCGCTCAAACCCTTCTAGTAATAGTATTTGGGCTTCAGTTGTATTGATATTACTAAATTCATTATGGAGGGTGTGATTGGCTAATTCCCCGATCGCTCCTGCTAATTCCACACCTGTAGGTCCACCACCAACTACTACAAAAGTTAAAAGGGCTTTACGTTTTACAGGATCAGGTTCTTTCTCTGCCGATTCAAAAGCATCTAAAATCCGTCGGCGCATATTAATGGCATCCTCTACGGTTTTTAAGCCAGGTGCCCACTCTGACCAGTGATCGTTCCCAAAATAATGATGACTTACACCTGTCGCTACAATTGCATAGTCGTAGACGATTTCTTCACCGCCACTTACATAAATTTTCTTGGTGTTGGGATCGATATCTGTAATTTCTCCCATCAAAACCGTTGTATTTTTTTGGTTGGCAAGTACTCCACGCAAGGGTGAAGCGATATCGGCAGGAGAGAGCATGCCAGTGGCAACTTGATAGAGGAGAGGCTGAAATAGATGAAAGTTCCGTTTGTCAATTAAAGTAATTCGAGCATCAATTCCTTGTAGTTTCTGGGCTGCATAAAGACCTCCGAATCCTCCGCCAATAATGACAATATGTTTTTGGGTCATTGTGCTTTTCCAGAATTTAGTATAGGTAATTATACTACATTAGTTTTTAATTTGCCCCACCTAATTTTAAAATTACTGCTTTTATTTTTAGTAGTCGGTTTATGAAAGAACTGGTGTAATTGAAATCATAATTATGAGATTTATCGACACTCATCACTAAAAGTTACCGAATTCACATCCCACTTGTGCTATAACTTTGCTGTCTTGTTTGAAAATTCTGAAGATTATGTTAAAACGTGTAAGCCAAGGAGTTGTAAACAGCCTCTTTATATGGATAGGAATATCAGTAGGATTAGATTTTGGGGTTTCTACTGTTTCTGCTCAAACCAGAACTTTATTAAGAAATCAAACTGGAAATCAACCACCGAGACTTAACGTTATTCATGTCAACCCAGTTTTAGGTAATGACTTAACAGGTAAAGGCACAATCCAATCTCCCTTCCGTAGCATTACTAACGCCCTACTCCGAGCCAGATTAAATACTACCATCAAGCTAGCATCAGGTACTTATACAGTTGCTAATGGTGAAGTATTTCCTTTGCAATTAAAATCAGGAATAACTATTCAGGGAAATGAAGCCAACCAAGGTAAAGACACAGTAATTTTGGGAGGAGGTGATTTTATTTCACCGACATTAGCATCTAAAAACATCACCATATTAGGTGCGGATGCTTCAGAACTTCGGGGCGTAGCTGTAACTAATAGAAATTCCCGTGGTTATGGGTTATGGATAGAAGGAACCAGTCCTAGGATTATCGGTAATACTTTTAGAGGCAGTACTCAAGATGGAGTTGCGGTATTAGGTAAGTCCACTGCCCTTATTTCTAAAAATATTTTTACCACAAATACAGCGAATGGGATATCCATTGAAGGTATGGCACAACCAGAAGTTAATGGGAATCGCTTTGAAAATACTGGATATGGTATTGTCGTCCGTAAAGATGCTTCACCACGCCTCCTTAATAATACGATCAGCTTTAATCGCTCAGGCATCTTGGTACAATCTGGTTCTAGTCCGATTCTGCGTAGCAATGTTATTGAAAGGAATCGCCAAACTGGAGTCATAATTTTAGCTAATAGTTCTCCTGATTTAGGAAATGTCAATAGTGCGGGGAATAATATCATTCGGAATAACCTACAAAGAGATGTGCAATATACTGGCACTAATGCGATCGCTGCTGTCGGAAATCAAATCTTACGCATCAGTGGAAATCTGCAACTATCTGGAACTGTACAAGTTAATGCTACCCGTTTACCCAGTCGTAGTTTAATTACACCTATTAATCCTTCAAATCCTAATACAGTCAGGACAGTACTTCCTAACTCGGTGATTGTGCGTAGCACTTTACCCGCAGAATCTGCTCAACCTTTACCTGCAAATACTAGTATTGATTCTAGTTTGCAACCAATTGCCCTCGCTCCTCCATCTGGTGCATCTTTAAATCGTAATAACCCAAATCGCAATAACCCGATCCGAACTAATATCCCAGTAGCCATTCCCCCATCTGGCACAAATATTAATAGTCCAATTAATGGCACAACGATCAATGGAAATAGAACGATCCTGATTACTAGGGCTCAGCCTAGTGCTTTTACACCTACTCCTATTCCTTCTATTCCTACGCCTGTCCTACGTTATCGAGTTGTGGTTCCTACTAATACTGCCAATAAAGTGGAAATTCGGCGGATCGTGCCTACAGCTTTTACTGCCAGAATGAACGGGCAAGAAGTGATTCAAGTTGGGGCATATAGCGATCGCACGGGTGCGAATGAACAGGTCAAACTGTTAGCCCAAGCTGGATTTAATGCTGAGATCGAGTCGATTAATCCTCAATAGATCTTTGGTGGGATAACAAGAACCTCAAAAGAATCGGACAAGCCAAATGCTAATATTGCTATGAAGGTCAAAAGACTTACCAAATTAAAACCTTAACAATTAAAATATATGGCTCTTTCTGTTGGCGATCAAGCTCCTGACTTTACTGTAAAAGATACCTACGGCAATGTTGTCACCCTTTCCAGCTATATTGGAAAACCCGTGGTTATGTATTTCTATCCTAAAGATGACACTCCTGGCTGCACTAAAGAAGCTTGTGGTTTTCGGGATTCATACTCTGAGTACCAAAATAAAAATATTGTGGTATTTGGGGTTAGCACTGACAATGAATCTTCCCATCAAGAATTTGCGGCAAAATTTAACCTGCCTTTTCCGTTATTAGCTGATAGCGATCGCACTTTAGTCAAGGCATACGATGTTGATGGTGGCGGCTATGCTAAACGAGTTACCTATGTAATTGATGCTACTGGCAAAATTAGCCATGTTTATACTAGTATTAAAACCGAAACTCATGCCACGGATATTTTGGCGGAATTAGGGCTTTAGCTACCAATGAATATTAGATTTCGTGAATGTGATTGGTTTGATCTATGGATTTGGATCGAGTTTAGCGAATTCCCCTCTGAGCGCGAAAAACAACTTGTTGATGAGTTATTTAATTCTTGGTTTCTAATTGGGAAACTTGGCGGGTTTAATGCAGGGAATTTACAAGTTCAAGATACTGGCTTAGATATTAGTGATTTGGAATACGACCAAGATGCTGCTGACGATGGCATGATGTCCGTAATGCATAATATGAGCGACGTTGAGTATGAAGATGCTTGGGCAAGATGTTGGGTGGATTTAGGAACTGCCGATGCGATCGCCCTTGATATCATGGTCAACTCGTTGCAACAATTTAGCCAAGACTATGTGGGTATTGAGCAGATTATCATAGGCGGACAAACAGGTGGACCAGATAATTATTGGAAAATTGAGGTTGTTTAACTTGGGTCTAAGGTGGGTGCAGCAAAATCTCTTTAGCAATCTTGGGAATAGCGTACTCACCTTAATCTGTACTTTAGGGCTTTATCAATTGGTTTCCAGCTTTTGCAGTTGGGCTTTCTCTACGGCGCAATGGCAAGTAATAGGCACGAATCTCCCAATATTTTTAGTAGGTCGCTATCCAGTTGATCAATACTGGCGAATCTGGCTAGTATTGCTGATATTACTAAGTTTATGCAGCCTAGAACTATGCAAGAAACTAGAAATATTAAAAATAAATTGGCTTAGTTGGTTTTGGCTTGCTTTTACTCCTTTAGCTCTGTGGTTGATTGGCGGAGGTTTTGGACTAAAACCTGTTGGAGTCAATTTGTGGAATGGATTGTTGCTGACGTTATTAATGGCGATCGCAGGCATTGTTTTATCTTTTCCCCTAGGGCTGCTATTAGCATTAGGAAGACAAAGTTCCATGCCTGTGATTTCTGCCCTCAGTACCGCCTATATTGAAATCCTTAGAGGTTTGCCCCTGATTGGCATTTTATTCATGGCGCAGGTGATGTTGCCCTTGGCATTGCCACCAGAACTGCAAATCGATCGAGTATTGCGGGCGATCGCTGGCTTCACTTTATTTAGCGCTGCTTATTTAGCAGAAAATGTTAGAGGTGGCTTGCAATCCGTACCCCAAGGGCAAACACAAGCAGCAATGGCATTAGGACTTAGCACCCCTGCGATTTTATGGCTAATTGTCCTACCTCAAGCTTTACGAGCAGTTACCCCTGCGATCGCTGGACAGTTTATTGGCTTATTTAAAGATACTTCCCTTGTTTCTATTGTCGGTTTAGTAGATCTGATGGGAATTGGGCGATCGGTTTTAGCTCAACCAAATTTTGTAGGCAGATATGCGGAAGTCTATTTATTTATTGGCAGTATCTATTGGCTATTTTGCTATGGGATCTCTAGATTTAGTAAAAACTTAGAGTACAGATAATTGCGATCAAACCTGTCACAAACCAGCAATTCTAACTTATGGAACAAAGCCAATGGATTTCAGCGATTTACCTATTGGCAAATAAATATTAAGTCCTCTCTGGCTATGGGTTTGACAGATCATGATTTTCATAATGAGAATTGCTGATAATATATTGATCATCGTTTATTAAATTTTTCTTAATACAACTAAATGCTAACTGATAGCGATCGCGTACAGGTTTTAAGCGAAGCATTGCCCTACATTCAAAAGTTTGTAGGACGTACCATTGTCGTCAAGTATGGTGGTGCTGCCATGAAAGAAGAAGAACTGCGTCAAAAAGTAATTCGGGACGTGGTGTTTATGACTTCTGTAGGTATTCGCCCAGTTTTAGTCCATGGAGGGGGGCCAGAAATTAATGTATGGCTGAGTAAGCTCAATATTGAACCCCAGTTTATCGATGGGTTACGCGTCACCGATGCCGCCACCATGGAAGTGGTAGAAATGGTACTGGTAGGTAGAGTTAATAAGCAAATTGTAGAATTAATTAATCTCGAAGGTGGATCAGCCGTAGGTTTATGTGGCAAAGATGGTAACTTAATTCGAGCTAGACCCCAAGGCAATGAGGCGATCGGATTTGTGGGTGAAGTTGCTGCGATTGATACTACCCTTCTACATACTCTAATTAAAGCTGGGCATATTCCCGTAATTTCCAGTGTTGCCTGCGATGAAACTGGGCAAGCATATAATATCAATGCCGATACCGTAGCTGGTGAAATTGCTGCTGCCCTCGGTGCCGAAAAATTAATTTTACTTACAGATATTCCGGGTATTCTTGAAGATCGCACTAAACCTGAAAGCCTAATTCGCAGTATAGATATCCAACAGGCACGGGAACTAATTCAAAGAGGGGTTGTGAATGGTGGCATGATTCCTAAGGTGCAGTGTTGTGTGCGATCGCTAGCTCAAGGCGTAAAGACTGCCCATATTATTGATGGCAGAGTTCCCCATTCCTTACTTTTAGAAATATTTTCCGATGGCGGAGTTGGGTCGATGCTAGTTGCCTCTGATTATACAAATGGGTCAATCTAGAGCGTTACCTTTTGCTAAGATCAATAAGGCATTGTACATATCTCAGAAATACTACAGAGTGAAATTTATCTTCCCTAAAGCTGATCTTGATCTATCTTCAGTCTTATCTGCCATCCTATCTTCTCTGATATTAGCTGTGGTATGCAGAGTCTAAGCTTTAGTCGGATTGCTCTACTCTTACTAACCGCCGTCATGGGCGCTAGTATGTTTCTGAGTATTCAATTTCTGATTAATCCGCTTTCCTTGCCTTGGGTTAGTTTGGATGAGCCTGTGGAAGTTCCCCTTCAGCAAGTTAACCCCTTTCAAACTATAGAGCAAATTAAAGCTGAGCTATCTGAATCACAATTAGTGCTTGGAGATAAACTTGTAAGCTCTATTAGTGGTTATAATATCTATCCAATTCTTGACCAAGACTCTAAAGCGATACGGCAAATTAGAGTCTACGAACCTTTAGGTAGAGTTTTTTGGGAAGAGGAGAAAAACAAGAAGTTAAGACTGGTAAAACAAACAGAAGTCCTTGAATTAGAGGAAGCTTTTATTAAGGCTCCTTTTCAAAAATACAAAGTCAAGCCTACAGCGATTAATCCAGAAAGGACATTACCCCTAACAGAGTTAAAGCTAATTGAGGGAGATGCTCCTAGTCAAGGTATTTGGTTTATGGCGATCGGGAGAGTGGATGGCGGAGTTTATGGGCGGGTATTTTCCTATTTGAATTCTCAATTGTTGTTAGAAATGGAACTGGAATGGACAAATCCCAATGACCAATTACCCCAATGGCAAAGATTTCCGACCGTTAAGAATCCAGAACCTGATTTAGTGATTGATCAAACTCAAAACTATGATCCTTTGTTTTTAGTATTCCGCTTAGAAGCTACCAATAATCCTGCGTATCCCTTTGAGTTTCGACATTTGAATTTGCATGAGTCCCCAGCAATGCCAAAGCTCTATAATGATGCCTTGGTGTTGGCTAGTGGAGGCTTGTGGTCACCTGCCCTGGCGAAGTTAGAAGCCTTAAAATCTCAGATCCAAGTTAAAGAGGAGCCGTGGGAGCCTATTATTCAAGAACAGTACGACCTGATTAGCTATCATGCCAAGATTACATCTGAGCAGGCAAGGGAAAATACTAGTGATTATGGATTAAATTCCTTAATGCTCGGTATGGATGGGGCATGGGCTGAAGCCCTTAGTAATTTGCAGGGTTCGGATTTTGGTGCCAAAATTGTTTTGGAAATGCTGGCAACTGATAGCCCTCATCTCTGGGGCAGGGTAAATACGGCTTTAGAGGTGGAGTCTAGTCCCGAAGTTGTGATCTGGGGTAGTGTAATTGTTTTGCAACGGCAAGATTTACCCTCTGCGGAAAGATGGCTGCGATCGCATTGGAAATTTCCGAATCGAGCTATATCAGAGGCAATTAGCTTATTGCAAAGAGTAGATCTTTCGCCCTTAGGTATAGAGCCACAGCAATTTGTGGGTACAGTAAGATTTGTTGGTGACATTATCGAAAATAAGTGGCAAATCACGCCGCCACCATTAATTTCAGGGCAAGCTTGGTATGAGATTGATATTTCTGTAATTCGCGATCAAGATGTATGGCGTAATGCTCCTTTCCCTGAACTACAGGCAAGATCGAGGTTAATTATCTGGAAAGCCTTGGGACTGGATACAAACAATAGCCTCACTGTGGAAATTCCAAATACTGATGGCGAGACTACTTCTTTAATTGCCAAATCTATATCAATTGATAGTAATGGGCAGATTCAGCTTTTAGCAACTGGTTCTCCAGAATTAGGAAATAGATTGGGGGGCAGATATGCCTTGGTGAAGGGGGGGAATTTCTTTATCCAACCCACTGGAAGTTTTTCAGCTTTTAGTATTTTAGATCAACCCGTAGTTAACCGAATTTCTGAAAAGGTTTATCAGGAATTATCTGTTTTCGGTAAAGTATCAGTTTCTGAGGAGGAGTTTAGAGAGAAGCTATTAAGCTGGTCATTGGAGGTGGTGAATCTTCAAGGAAAAGATAGTAAGGATTTACTCTTGAAAATTGATCGAGAAAAGATTGATCTAGGCGATCGCTCCTATCCAATTGTGATCATATTTAGCCAAAGTGGTGATTTGTTATTTAGCGATATGTCTAACTCAGAAGCTAAGAGATGGGTAACTTTACTGCCTGGAAGCGATCCCCAGAAGATTTTGATTGAAACTAATGGTACCTACGAAAGTCAATCCTTGGCTCCATGAGAAGTCTTTAACTTTAGTTTGTCATATCAACTTAGAATTAATGCAAACATCATCACTGCAAACCTAATTTGAGATATGTAGTAAGATTTAGTGGAGCACAAACGGCTATAATATGGAACTTTTTTTACGGGCGATCGCTACAGTTCGGCAATGGTGGTCAGAGTTTACTCTCCAGACTAAGTTGATGGCATTGGTAACTCTAATGGTATCTCTGCTGATGAGTGGTGTGACTTTTTGGGCTGTTAATGATATTCAAACTGATGCTAGGCTTAGCGATACAAGATTTGGCAGAGATTTAGCTTTACTCTTAGCGGCTAATGTTTCGCCCCTTGTAGCCCAAGGCGATCGCGATGAAGTAGCAAGGCTCTCTAAAAAATTCTTCGATAGCAGTTCCAGTGTTCGTTATATTCTGTATGCCGATCCTGATGGCGATATTTACTATGGCATTCCTTTTTCTGTAAGTGAAGTTCAGAATTCACTGAGTTTGAGGCGAAGGATTCAATTACCAGAAAATCCCCTTGGCAATACCGATTCGACTTGGGTAAAGCAACATAATACTCCCCAAGGCGAAGTTACAGATGTTTTTGTGCATTTAGATCATGAAGGTGAAGATTTGGGAATTTTAGCGATCGGCACTAATCCCAATCCGACAGCAGTAGTTTCTTCTTCTTTAACTTTAGATGTGACTACAGCCGTATTCGTTTCCATTTGGATGATGGTAATTTTAGGTGCAGCTTCTAATGTGGTCACAATTACTCGCCCCCTCAAAGAACTTGTAGTTGGGGTTCAAAGTATTGCCAGTGGTAACTTCAAACAACGAATAGACTTACCCTTTGGCGGCGAATTGGGCGAACTAATCCGCAGTTTTAATGATATGGCAAAACGATTAGAAAGCTATGAAGAACAAAATATTGAGGAACTGACTGCAGAAAAAGCTAAATTAGAAGCATTAGTTTCGGCGATCGCTGATGGGGCTATTCTTTTGGATTCAGACTTAAAGGTGATTTTAGCAAATCCTGCGGCAATCAAAATTTTGCAATGGCAAGATCAATCTGCGATCGGCATAGATATTATGACTATTCTGCCTAAAGCTGTAAATACGGAAATTAGTATGCCCTTGATGGAGATTGCCAAAGGTGAGCGGGAGGGAGCAGAATTTCGGATTACAACGGTATTAGAATCAGGGGAAATATCTTTGCGATTCCTAATCATGAGTGTTTTAAGTGCTAGTAATACGATTAAAGGTATAGCAATGACCGTGCAGGACATCACCCGTGAAGTGGAATTAAATGCTGCCCAAAGTCGATTTATTAGTAATGTCAGCCATGAATTGCGTACTCCATTATTTAATATCAAGTCATTTATTGAGACTCTATATGAGTATGGAGATGAACTGAGTGATGAACAGAAACATGAATTTTTAGATACTGCGAACCGTGAAACTGATCGCCTGACTCGTCTTGTTAATGATGTTTTAGACCTATCTCGCCTAGAGTCTGCCCGCCAATATCGGTTTGATGCTACGGATTTATACCAACCCATTGATCAGACTTTAAGAACCTATCAGCTAAATGCCCGTGACAAAGGAATTGAACTACAAAAAGAAATTGACCTAGATATAATGCCTGCGTGGGGAAATTACGATCTATTGCTACAGGTCTTAGGAAATCTGGTGGGTAATGCCTTAAAATTCACAAGTTCAGGAGGTATGGTGACAATTAGGGCATATAATCGCCAAGAACCAAATCCTAACAATCCTCATCATTTAATCAATCGAGTGCGGGTGGAAGTAAGTGATACGGGGTCGGGGATTTCACTTGAAGATCAAAAACGGATATTTGATCGCTTCTTTCGGATTGAAAATAAAGTGCATACCCTTGAAGGTACAGGTCTAGGCTTATCCATTGTTCGGAATATTGTCGAGAAACATCATAGTTGCGTTCATGTCCAAAGTGAGTTAGGGGTTGGCACAACTTTCTGGTTTGACCTCAGCGTATTTCAAGATAAATGCGATCTACCCGAAGTCTTGACTATTGAATCTTTCTCTCAACCTAAACAAGTATCTTCTGGTGATGTAGTAGCGATCGCATACCCATGAAATAAGCGATCGCCACAAAGCATACAAACTAAGACTTCTTCTTACTCAGCTTTTTCCACAGCAAGCCACCGCCCAACAAAGCCAAGCCTAAACCAGGATTAAACTCGAAAGGAACTGGCGTAACGGGAGTAAACTCAAAACTACCACCGGGTAAGCCACGAACAGAGTTTGTGTTTGTTGGGCGTGCTAAACTTGCATCATTAATAAATCTTGTTTCTACATAAGAAATCTGAGAAGGGGTAGTCAGATTAATAAAATTGAATGCTTGCCTGTCTCCACTGTTAGCTAAAAATAAAGCTCCTACAGCATAGTTATTACCTTGAGGTAAAAGAAAAGGAGTGACAGCTACTGTCCGAAAAAGTCCATTGACACTTAAAGGGTTAACTACACCAGCACTAGCTGTTGCCGAAGCTAGCAAGATTCCTGTAGAATCCCATAGTCCAATATCATGGGATTGAGCAAGTCCGTCACCATTCTCATCGTAAAAAGATAGGTCGGTAACGGTAACGCCATTGGCATCAACGACATTAAAGGCAAATCCTCGGGTTGACGCTGTTGTTGCAGGATTATTGTTACTACTCGTCCAGCCAAGTGCGGAAAGGGCATGACTAGGTGCTGCCACAATGGAAGACAACAAACTTGATATAGCGATAAAGCTAGTCACAGCAAGGACTTTAGTAATTATGGGGGGTAACGGTTAAAGAT
This sequence comes from Synechococcales cyanobacterium PMM_0082, assembly GCA_949127865.1. Lineage (GTDB taxonomy): Bacteria > Cyanobacteriota > Cyanobacteriia > Pseudanabaenales > Pseudanabaenaceae > PCC-7502. The sequence continues at coordinate 4,074 of CASBQR010000044.1, read as the reverse complement.
TTGAAGAACATAGGTTAACAAAAAATAAACTGTACTATTAAGAATACCAAAAATCGTTAGTCTATTAGTCTTCAAAAATAATAACAGCAATTATGTAATTTTTAAGTTATGAGTGATTTGCACTTTTTAAAACAGGTTTAATTGCAATCAGTTTTGCTTGAATTTGCCGATCAAAAACCATCGTCCATATTAAGCAGCTAATATCAAATATATTTTTAGGACAAGATTAGAATAGAGAATTAAAGAAACTCATTACCAAAAGCAAAATGATATCTATTAGCCTAGATCGAGAAACAGAGACTTACTTAGCAGATATTATTGCTCAAGAGCATAGTACATCTGAAGAACTGCTAAAAAAGCTAATTTATCAATATTGGCAAACCTTAAAGCCTCGTCAAACTCTAGCTCAAAGACGTGGAGGGCATCCTCAGAATTTATTGCAAGATGCTGATCCTGATTTATCATTACGGGAAAATAGAAAAAAGATTGTTGCGGAATATATCGAAACCCATCATCAAAAATTTAACTGATGAAGGAATTTCCTCCATTTATACTTACCGATAGCAGTATTTTATTTGCCTACTATAGTGTTAGAGATAATTACCATGACTTAGCTTGTAGCTTTTTTGAACAGTGTTCGAGTGAACTGATTACCACTATTCCTTGCGTGACTGAAGTAATGTATCTTCTGAGCAGAAATTATAGAGCTCAAAATGAATTCCTCAACGATCTGGCACAGAAACTTTACCGATGTATTCCCCTATTACCTGAAGACTTTGCTCGAATTATTCAACTAAATGAGCAGTATGCAGACTTACCAGCAGATTTTGCAGACTTATCATTAATTGCGATTTCTGAACGCCTCAAAATTTCATCAATCATTACGCTAGATAGTGATTTTGATATTTACCGTCGTTATCGAAAACAACCTTTTGAAAGAGTCTATTTGGGTATGCCAAGATAGTGTGACTCAATGATCTCAAATTCATTCAAAGCTATTATTCATGAAACAAGCGATCGCCAAAAATCCAGCAACCAGTTAAGATAAGAACCTAAATACGCACTTATAAATCCTTGAAATCACATCTAAATCTTTCCTAACGGGCAATTAATACTAAAGAACCCCAAATTCGGGAGGCATCTCGCTGCTGTGCCAAATATGGAGCCATTAATCTTGCTCAGGGATTACCTGATTTTCCTGCGCCTGAAGCTTTAAAAATTGCTGCCCAACAAGCGATCGCCGCCGATCATAATCAATATGCTGATACATGGGGATTGGAACCGCTTCGAGTTGCGATCGCTCTCTAAATATATAATTCAAAGTAGGTAATTCAAAGAAAAGTTAACACCCTTTACTTACTCGAAATACTAAAACCCAAAACAGGGAACCTCGCCTTGCGACCCTTTTTTATTATCAGTTTACTTACGCATACCTATTTAGGACTATTCCCACTTTTCTACACCACTAAGAATATCTGGAATAAGGAAGAGATATTATATACCCTCAGTATTCTAAAATTTGGCTGAGCTTACTATAGAGTTTTCCAGAAAGATTGATTAGCCAGATCAATCAAGTAAGTGTAAATACTTAGCAACAAAAGGGCGCAAACGATTATGAAATATAATGTTGAGTTTTTGAATAAATCTGTAATAATAATTAATATAAAACTATTGATTTTTTGAAATAACTGGTTATCATATTGCATTAACTAATTGCAATTGATACCTAAACTGCGAAAGTTTACAAAACTAAACAAGAAACAGGAAACCCAAGTCTAAACACAGTATTAAAAAATTCTCAATTCTTTAGTCTGCTGAATCTAAATTAAGAGTTCAGTAAGGAGTTAATAAAATGCCTAAACAAAAGCTGACACAGACCGTTAAGTCGCCAACTAAGACTAAGCAAGGTAGCTTATCTGCAGATATGGTTCGTACTTACCTCCATGAAATTGGTAAAATTCCTCTATTAACCAATGAGGAAGAAATCATATATGGTAAGCAAGTACAGCATTTAATGGGATTTATCAATACCCAAGAAACTCTATCTGAACGATTTGATCGCTTACCTACCCAGGAAGAGTGGGCAGATGCTGTTGGGATAGAGCCAAATGCTTTGAACGATGCTCTGAAGCAAGGGACAAGAGCAAAGCGCAAAATGATTGAGGCTAATCTGCGATTGGTAGTATCTGTAGCAAAGAAATATCAAAAGCGTAACCTAGAACTTTTGGATTTGGTGCAAGAGGGAACTCTAGGGCTAGAAAGAGCCGTGGATAAATTTGATCCAACTAAAGGATTTAAATTTTCCACCTACGCTTACTGGTGGATTAGACAAGCAATTACAAGGGCGATCGCTCAACAGGCACGAACAATTCGCCTACCTGTGCATATTACCGAAAAGCTTAACAAAATTAAAAAAGCTCAACGGCAATTAGCTCAGGACTTGGGTAGAGTTGCCACGGCGGCTGAAGTAGCTGAGTCTCTGGAGATTAAAGCAGATCAAGTTCGAGAATGCTTATCCTTAGCACGACAACCTATATCCCTAGACCTCCGCATTGGCGATAACCAAGATACAGAGCTAGCAGACTTATTAGAAGATCCAGGACATTCTCCAGAAACCTATGCTCTTAATGAGTCATTACGAGATGGAGTTCAGTCGTTACTCTCTGAGCTTAGCCCTAGACAGAGGCAGGTAATGATCTTGCGTTATGGCTTAGAGGATGGTCAGGAGTTATCTCTTGCTAGTATCAGTAAGCGTATGGATTTGAGCCGTGAGCAGGTACGACAACTAGAGCGACAAGCTATGGATGCTCTGCGTAAACGTCGGCAAAGGGTACAGGAGTATATTATTGCAAGTTAAAGGATTATATCCAGTGGGGGCATTTTGCTCCCATTAGTTTTCTATGCAGCAATAAATGGCTAAGCCTAAAATCAGAATTGCGATTGTTGGCGATATTCATGATCAATGGGGACAAGCAGATCATCAAGCTCTAGAACTTTTAAAAGTAGATTTGGTGCTATTTGTAGGAGATATTGGCAATGAAAATATTGAAGTAGTCAGAGCGATCGCCACATTATCAATACCGAAAGCCGTAATTTTGGGAAATCATGATGCTTGGTATGCCATTCGTAAAAAAAAGCAACCTGATCAAGAAGATGGTGTTAAAAAGCAACTGGAGCTACTTGGTAATACTCATGTGGGGTTTAGCTATTTAGATTTTACCGATTTGGGTTTGAGTGTAGTGGGTGCCCGTCCCTTTAGTTGGGGTGGTCAGAAATGGAAAAATACTGATTTTTATCGCGATCGCTACGGAGTTAAAAATTTCACTGAGTCCACAGCTTTGATTTTGGAGTCTGTGCAGAAATGCGCTCATAATCATATTATTTTTCTCGGACATAATGGCGCATCTGGTTTGGGCGATCAACCTTGGGATATCTGCGGCATTGATTGGCAATTGAGTGGCGGTGACTATGGCGATCCCGACTTAGCTGATGTAATTTCTAGAACCTCAGAGTTGGGTAAGAATATTGCATTTGTTGCCTTTGGACATATGCATCACCATCTTAAAAACCATAGCGATCGCTTACGGACTAATGTTGTGAAAGACAAAGCGGAAATAGTTTATGTTAATGCTGCCTGTGTTCCCAGAGTTATCGAAACTGAGAGCCAAGCCCGTCATAATTTTACTATAGTCACCCTAGAGCATCATCGGGTTATGCAAGTCGATTTAGTTTGGGTAGATCCAGAGTTTGGTATAGTCTCTGAGCAAATTAATTACTTATTCATTTCATCATAGATAGCAGCAGTACTAGGTGAAGAACTAGTAAGAGTTTGAAATACCCAAAATTTAAGAAGTGCATCTAAAAACACTGGTACAGTGGCAATAAAAGCCAATGATAAATTCCTATTCTCAGGCAAGCCAAAATGTATAGAGAAAGTATTAATTAAAACCTCCCAGCCATCGCTAGAATGGTAGCCAACAAAGGTATCAGTGATAACAATAATTAGAAATGCTTTGGCGTTATCGTTCAACCCATAAATTGTTTCATCTATAAATTGTTTAATAATTTTGACCT
>CASBQR010000043.1 GCA_949127865.1 Synechococcales cyanobacterium PMM_0082 | reverse complement strand
GTAAATTACTTCTTCGAGATTTGATAATAGTAAATATTTTTTGCCGATTAATAAAACAAATATAGCTAATAGTTATGGATGTGAAGAGAAAGATTAAAATACCTAGATTTTGATTTGGTGTTTCTTTTTTATCTGCTTTGGAACTAATAGAGGCGATCGCTTCATGCATTTTTATAAACCGCCGATCTCCTTTTAACTTTGGAGCTAAAGCCATGAGAAATTTAAGCTGATTTTTAGGTAAAGACTTAACGGCTATGAAACTAAGTTTGGAACTCTTTTCAATTTCCTGAAACTTTAGAGATAGAGCCTTAATATCTTGAGTATTTTTTACTTTGAAATACTTAAATGACGAACCACTTTCTAACCAATTTGCAGATAATTCAGTCCAGTTTTGCGATTCACTAAGGGCTTGATTAAAGTTAGGTGCAACTTTTTTAATTTCCTCTGCCTGATCTTGGAGTTGATTAGCATTAGTAAAATTAGGCTCTAATCCAAGGTTGGCGATCGCAAAGGTTAATAGGCTTACTAGAAATAATATTGCCCCTATTTTGCGGCTTTTTATAGCATTAAATCCTTTACGCATAAACACTATATCCAAGAAATAACTTTAATTTTCTCATCTAAATATAGCCTGTTGTCGATCAGAGCAGCTTAAGGCGGGTAATTAAGAGCTTGCCAGATATGTTTGGTTAATTTTGAGTAATTAATTACTTTTATCAAATTTTAATAGTCAAATTAATTATAAATTTAATGAGAATAAGAATGATTAACATTTATTGAAATTCCTGATAATATAAAAAAATTAATTGTGGGTAGTGAATATGCAAAAAAATATGAAGAGAAATGTAAAAATCTGGTGGCGATCGCTAATTCTGTTTAATCTTTTAGGCTCTAGCATTGGAGTTCAAGCGGTTTTAGCGGATTCTGTGGTTGACTCTAAATTGGTAAAGCACGCCCAAGAAGGGAAACTTCAAAATACTACAGCCCAAGTTACCTCCGTATCCCAACTATCAGATGTGCAGCCTACGGATTGGGCATTTACTGCATTACAGTCTCTAGTAGAAAGGTATGGCTGTATTGCGGGCTTTCCTAACGGAACCTATCGGGGCAATCGAGCTTTAAGTCGGTTTGAATTTGCGGCGGGTTTAAATGCTTGCCTAGATAAAATTAATGAACTTATCTCTACAGGTTTAGCAGATAAAGTCGGGAAAGAAGATTTAGCGACCTTGCAACCATTGCAAACCCAATTTGCCACAGAACTATCTGCGCTTAAGGGCAGAGTTGATGGCTTAGAGGCAAAAACTACAACCTTAGAAGCACAACAATTCTCAACAACAACCAAATTATCAGGACAAGTAGTCCTCGCAATTTCTGGTGGTGGATCGGGCAATGCTAATATTCTTTTACCCGATAATACTCCTTCAGGGAATGCTGGATCGGCAAATACCACAGCGATCGCTAGAGTCAGACTAGAATTAAATACCACTTTCACAGGAGATGACCTATTGGTAACTCGCCTGCAAACTGGAAATAACGGCTCTAATATTGGTTCGTTTTTGGATGGTAGTTTTGCGAAGGAGCTTGCCTATGCTGGGGCAGAAACCAATGTAACTTTAGGGATTTTGCGCTATGACTTTTCGCCTATTCCTGATGTTAGGGTAGCGATCGGTCCTCAAATTGATTTGAGCGATAAACTAGATATAAATAGCTTTGCCAATGATGAGGCAAATGATTTTTCTTCAGGGTTTTTTATAAATAATCCATTGATTTTACCTCTCAATAGTGGGGCAGGTGCAGTCGTTGAATTTAATCCAGGTGGTGGAGCATTTAGTATTCGAGCAGGCTATGTGGCAGGGAATGGGGCAAGTCCAAGTGGAAGCGATACGGACTCTTTAACTAATGGTGGCTTAGGGGGAGATCCCTATCAAGCTACGGTAGAGTTAGAGTTTGCGCCTAAGGATTCTGGATTTGCCGCCCGATTACAATATACCAATGCTGCCATTGGCGATTTAGATTTTAATATCGGTGGTGTGAATTTAGAATGGGCAATTAATTCTAGTGTGGCAATATTTGGGCGATTTGGGTTTGGTGGAATTAGCGATCGCATTTCCACAATTAATCCTTACACTTGGTCAGCAGGTATAGCGTTTCCTGATTTGTTTAGGTCTGGTTCATTGGCAGCGATCGCGATCGGGCAGCCTTTTATTGAGCGCACTATTGGTAATAGCACCCAAACTAATATTGAGGCGTTTTTCAAATTTCCGCTAAGCGACAATCTTAGTATTACCCCCGACTTGCAATTTATTATTAATGGCAACAATAATAGTAATAACAGCTTAATTACAATTGGTACTCTGCGGACAGTCTTCACTTTTTAAGGCTAATTTCAAAGAAAATAAACAGGCACTACTTTAGACAAGAAATCTGGGTTGGGTGGCAAGGGCATATATTTTTATGGAGTTTTCCATGGAAATTATTACCATTAGCTTATTCCAGCCTAGCTTCAACTCAAACAATGCTAGATAATTTCATGTTAGAATACATAACTTAACGTGGTCTAAAACATCCCCAGTGGGTAGTTTATTTTGGGAGAAAGAAAGCTAGATTTATGCCCAATCATACTCACATTCAAGTTCGTGGTGCCCGTCAGCATAATCTTAAAAATGTCGATTTAACGATCCCTAGGGATAAATTAGTTGTATTTACAGGAGTTTCGGGCTCGGGCAAATCTTCGTTGGCATTTGATACAATTTTTGCCGAAGGGCAACGCCGTTATGTAGAGTCCTTAAGTGCATACGCTCGGCAGTTTCTGGGACAGGTAGAGAAACCTGATGTCGATTATATTGAGGGGCTGAGTCCTGCGATTTCTATCGATCAAAAATCTACTTCCCATAATCCCCGTTCCACCGTCGGCACTGTTACGGAAATATACGATTACCTGAGGCTTTTATTTGGTAGGGCGGGAACTCCCCATTGTTATATTTGCGATCGCAATATTTCCCCCCAAACCATAGACCAAATGGTAGATAAGGTCATGGAGCTAGCCAATGGCACCAAATTTCAGTTATTGGCTCCTGTGGTACGGGGTAAAAAAGGCACCCATCAAAAATTAATCGCAGGGCTTGCAGCAGAGGGCTTTGCCAGAGTACGAATCAATGGCGAAGTTAGAGAGCTAGGAGATAACATTGAACTACCAAAAACCAAAACCCACAATATCGAAATTGTGGTCGATCGCCTAGTCCGCAAAGATGGCATTCAAGAACGCTTAACCGATTCCATGGCTACCTGCTTGAAACGGGCGGAAGGAATTGTGATGGTGGAAATTTTAGGTACCAAGGATTCTAGTATTCTCACTTTTTCTGAGAATTTTGCCTGTACCGAACATGGGGCAGTGATGGATGAGTTGTCTCCACGGTTATTCTCTTTTAATTCTCCCTACGGTGCTTGTCCCACCTGTCACGGCTTGGGTCATGTTAAAACTTTCTCACCTGAATTAATTGTTCCTGACCCAAAATTACCTGTATATGCGGCGATCGCCCCGTGGGCAGATAAAAGTCACACCTATTATTTATCATTACTGGCTAGCTTAAGCGAATATGCTGGATTCGATATTGGTACGCCTTGGGAACAGTTAACTGAATATCAAACTGATGTTCTTTTATACGGGACTACGGAGAAAATTTTAATAAAAGCTGATTCTCGGTTTTCCAAAAGTGAAGAAGGCTACTACAAACGCTATGAAGGTGTGATAGCAATGCTTCAGCAACAATATAATGAAGCCAATTCTGAATCCTCCCAACAAAAATTAGCCCAATACCTGATCGAATTACCCTGCGCTGATTGTCATGGCACCCGCCTAAAACCAGAGTCCCTAGCTGTGAGAATTGGTGGTTATCGGATTACAGATTTCACCTCCGTGGCATTGGAAATTTGTAAAGAACGCTTAGAAAGCTTAGTATTAGATGCTCGCACTGCTCAGATCGCTGACCAAGTTCTTAAGGAAATTAAAGCTCGCCTGCAATTCCTTTTAGATGTCGGTTTGGATTATCTGACCCTTGATCGCTCCACCGCCACACTATCTGGAGGAGAAGCACAACGCATCAGGCTGGCAACCCAAATTGGCTCAGGGCTTACAGGGGTTCTCTACGTTTTAGATGAACCGAGTATTGGCTTGCATCAACGGGATAATGGCAGATTATTAAAAACCTTGCACAAACTGCGAGATCTGGGTAATACCCTAATCGTGGTTGAGCATGATGAAGAGACAATCCGTGCCGCCGATTATTTGGTGGATATTGGTCCAAAAGCAGGGATTCACGGTGGACAGATTATTGCCCAAGGTACAGTTATCGATATTGAAAATCATCCTGAATCTATTACTGGTAGTTATTTAGCAAGGCGATCGCAAATTCTGACACCTAATTCCAGACGAGAAGGTAACGGTAAGTTCATTGAAATCTCTAATGCCCATAGTCACAATCTTAAAAATCTAAATGTGAAGATTCCCCTAGGCAAGCTTGTCTGTGTCACAGGAGTCTCAGGCTCAGGTAAATCGACTTTAGTTAATGAAATTTTACATACTTATCTCGAACATCATTTCAATCGTAAAGTCCCTATACCCAAAGGTGTTGATCAGGTTCTGGGCTTAAAGGCACTGGATAAATTTATCGTTATCGATCAATCTCCCATCGGTCGGACTCCCCGTTCCAATCCTGCCACCTATACTGGCACCTTTGATCTGATTCGGGAAACCTTCGCTTTGACTACCGCCGCTAAAACCCGTGGATATAAGGCAGGACAGTTCTCTTTTAATGTCAAAGGCGGACGCTGTGAAGCCTGTGGGGGACAGGGTGTGAATGTAATTAGTATGAACTTCTTACCCGATGTCTATGTCCAATGCGATGTGTGTAAGGGCGCACGCTATAACCGTGAAACTTTGCAAGTGAAGTATAAAGAGAAGACGATCGCCGATATTTTAGATATGACCATCGAAGAGGCAATGCACTTTTTTGAGAATATCCATCAAGTTCATACAAAATTGGGAATGCTGGTAGATGTGGGCTTAGGCTATATTCGGCTAGGGCAATCCGCCCCAACTCTATCTGGGGGAGAGGCACAACGGGTAAAACTGGCAACGGAATTAGCCAAACGGGCAACGGGGAAAACGCTCTATCTCATTGATGAACCGACGACAGGTTTAAGTTTCTATGATGTCCATAAGCTGTTAGATGTGGTGCAGAGGCTGGTGGATAAAGGTAATAGTGTCTTGGCGATCGAGCATAACTTAGATGTGATTCGTTGCTCTGATTGGATTATTGATCTAGGTCCCGAAGGTGGCGATCGCGGTGGAGAGATTATTGCTGAAGGTACACCCGAACAAGTGGTACAGGTACCCCATTCTTATACAGGACAATACTTGAAGGTAGCTCTAAACCAGTTCTCAATGGTTCAAGATTAGCAGTTATTGCTCATTCCTCAAACTACTTTTTTTTAATTAGTTGTAATTGCCCTTGATCATTAGTTTCGACTGCCATACCCAACTTATCTAATTCATTTACGGCAATTTGAAAGGTCTTTTGATCAACAGCCGCCGTTAAAACTGCCCCCCAAGCCGAAATCCTTGCCGATCTACTGTTAGGGTCTTGGCGTAAAAACTCGGCAGAAGCTCGGGAAGACTCAGCCACAAATTTTGTTTCGGGTAAAGCATCTGGGGGAAAGGTTGCTCTGTCTGCCCACTCTGCCGCCTTAAGGTAAGATTTTCTAGCAGCAGCACTATCCCCTAAGAATAGCAATTCATCTATAGCTCGTCGTCGCCACACGGTATAAGCATCGGATTGGGTTTCGGGTGAGATAAATGGTAGTCCTTTTTTATATAGAGCGATCGCCCGTTTAGGTTGAGCCGCATACATAGTGACACTATTGGACATAAATAGATAGGCATATACATGGCGTGGGTCACGGCTGATAATTACATCAAAAAAATCTGGACTTAAGCTATAACCAGTTTTATTTTGCGCCCGAGCCACATCATCCCCAAAATACTGAAGAAATCCTAAAAAAGCCATATTCGCAATCATATTGTTAAACCCAAATCCCCTTTCTGGCAATTGATTTAGGAATCTCAGGCGAGCTCTTTCTTGGTCAACTGCCCTTAAGTCAGCGTTACGAGTCTGTCCAGCTAGTTTTTGATTAAGTCGAGGTAATTGCAAACTAATAGATGTAATCGCCAAGGCAGCGATCGCCCCAAGATTAATAGCTAATTTCATTAATGACATAGTAAGGCTCTTCTATTTTTCAGGATTAATACCAAGCGATGAGTAGGTAAGGCAATCTTTGGATCAACCTTCTGAACCTTTTTTTGAGATTTCTTCTCTTTAGCTACTTTAGTTTTTGCTGTTGCTAGCACCATAGTTAGATTTCTCCATTACCGAATTAGAAATATTTTAGCTGTTGATTTACGCCTTTGTCACCTTGAGAATAATGACTATAAAAAAGACGAAACTTGCCCCAAGCTTAGGAAACTCTAGCTAAAAAGACAATAGTTCGGTAAACCACACTGGTAGAAGCTACCTAAATTCAAGTACATTAGCACTCAGCAGTCAAGAGTGCTAAATAGTATTGTTATTGGATTGAACACTATGGCAACAATGTCTTTAAATGTCTCTACCGTGAAGCCCTTAGGCGATCGCGTGTTTGTTAAAATCAGCGGAAAAGAAGAAAAAACCGCAGGCGGCATCTTTTTGCCAGATACAGCCCAAGAAAAGCCTCAAATTGGTGAGGTATCTGCGATCGGTGCGGGCAAGCTTGATGATAACGGTGTCCGTCAACCTTTAGAGGTAAAAGTTGGGGATAAGGTTCTGTACTCTAAATATGCTGGTAACGAACTCAAGATTGATGGAGTTGAGTACGTCCTATTGGCTGAGAAAGATATTTTGGCGATCGTTTCATAACTTGGCTTTTCCTAAGTTTAACTCCTCAATTTGATCTATCAATTAATCGAATAATCGAAATTAATCTAACTAAGGCTAGAAAATCATGGCAAAGCGAATTATATATAACGAAGATGCCCGTCGCGCCCTCG
>CASBQR010000042.1 GCA_949127865.1 Synechococcales cyanobacterium PMM_0082 | reverse complement strand
CAGATTTTCTGGATTTGCTCTATTTTTGTAGCAATTTTTTTAAGGTCAGATTTCCGTCTTTCTGCACTTTCTACCAATATCCATCGTTGTTTTACTCCACCATACTCGCTCTGAATTTCCAGGGTGCTATATCCTTTTAATTTACTTGCCTCTAAGACTTTCGTGCTTTCGACTAATTCTGCCGCAGTTTTAATGCTCAACGGTACTCTAGTTAGCCATTTTAACCCTGCCATCTTTTCTAGATTCTCTTTACTGTAAAGGGCGGCATCGGCTACGCATATCCCTTCAAATGTCCATTGCTTACTAAATTCTTGTAGTAATTCGGCAAATCTTGCTTTGTCGGCTTGATTCCCGCTTACCATCTCCATTGCTAATGGGATATCCCCATCCCCTGCGCAGATTAGATTCATCATGTACTGTTTTAAGTCTGGGCGATGATCCCGTGAGTATCCATGTGTGATTTCTATGCTCCCTTCTTCTTGCTTCTCATATTTTCCATCGACATGAAATGAGCTTGAGTCTAAATGGGCTGTCCCAATGTTAACTTGATGTTTTTCTACTACTTTCAGGCTGATGCTTAAAAATATTTCGCTTAACCCTTTTTCCTGCAACGCATCTAGTACGTTCCCCAGTCGGTCATCTGTTATATGCTCGGCTTTTATTCCCGCACCTAATAAATGTTCTGTGGCTTTCCCTTCAAAGAATTTGCTAAACATATACAGGGGCGCAGATACAAATCCTAACCCATTCAAAATCATGGCTTTGACAATTACTCCTGCACTTACTTTTTCTCTTAAGTGTGTTCCCAGTTTTTCGTTCACCTGATCTACTATGCCCATCTCGTCGATTATTCCTGCTACGATCCCTAGATGGTCTAGATTTTCTATCTTTATTTCTGTACTAATTTCAAACTCCTCAATTTTTAATTATTTTACTATTCATTTATGAGCGGAATGTGGGCTAAAACAGGCTGGGCATTAGATGTGAGAAAAGCTGGTCAAAGAGTCCAAAATGCAGCTAAACGCCTAGAAGAAGTATATAAATGCGAAATTATTGGAATCAAAACCAATGAAGGCAAAATCAACTTTGTACCAACCAACTCCAATACCATCAATACATTAGTGGAAAAGGGAATGGTAGTATACCGCCCAGAATTGAATAAAAGAGCCGCTTAATTTCCAAGTTCCAAACCAATAAAACATAAGCTCCTAGACTCGCGATCTAGGGGCTTTATTACTGTGAGAAAAAATGTTAGAAATCTGTAAGTTAAATCTGAATACAGGCGATATCGTAGACAATGGCATCCAATTTCCGAACACACTACTAGAAGCACTACATCCCGATATTAACTTGTGCATTGGCAGTATTTCAACATTTATGAAAAAGATTGCCAAAGCAGAAAGAAAAACTAAATTATCAACAAAAAGTATTGCTCAACTTAAAAGCCAAGCGATCGCCACCTTGAATAAAGGTATTGGCAGATATCAACTCGCTGGAGCATCAGGAGCAAGAAAGCATGGAGACTTCTTCTTCAGTCGTGAAATTAACCCATTTAGCGTCTATTTTCCCAGTGCCATGGGGCAGATAAATTATGGATCGATTCTAATGACTGAGTGCTTGAGAATGTATCAAATCGAAGAAGTTAATATCTTGGTAGTCAAAGATCGGGAGCATCATACAGATGATTGTCATGGCAAGATCGGTAACGAACTTCTGAATCGGCTGAGACAAAGCGATGACTTTATCTTTCCCGCAAATACGCCATTCCAATTTCGGGCAGGAATAGTAAATGAATGGGTAGGTAAAGGCACATTGCAGTTAGACAAAAATTTACCTGAAGGCGTAGACTTAATTTTGCCGCTATCCTGCTTCAAGGGTAATAAGCCAGAATTGGGACTGCAACAGGTAGAAAGCCTCAAACTAGGAGTCGTCAACTTTGCCCAAAAACGCAGTGTAAAAAGCTCTTATACAGTGTGGCAGTGGTTCAGCCAAGAAGCGATCGCGGGTGACATCCTACCAACTGCCAAGCATAAAGCCGAAACATTAGTTGCAGCTCAAGCTGATATCAAAGAGCTATGTAAATTAGTACAAACCGAGCAATGGGTAAACTCGGATGAAGCCCAAGAAGACGATGAAGATCAGGAAGCTGATGGCAAAATTTTGTCAGAAATTCTCAAGCACGACATCTACGGGCAAATGCTTCAACATCCCTATGTTGTCAGAAAAATTGAAGACTTGGTAAGGCGACGGTGGTTAACCCTAGCCACCAGTGGCGGCATTAACTTCACGAGCTTTTTGGCACAGCCGTGCTCAGGGTTGGGAGAATTGGAAATCTGTATTCCCGAAATGGCAGAAGGTGAATACGTGGGATTTAGGTATCCGATCCGCGATCGCAATGACTTGCAGATTTGGCAAAATAAACATCTTAAAGGTCTGAACCAACAGGGAACGGTATATGTAAACCCAGACATAGCCCGTGCTTATTGTGGTATGGACTTTGATGGCGATACATTTTGTGTGAAATCGGTAGATAAACTACCAATGATTGCCGAAGAAATTCGTCAGCATCACACCAAACCCACCACCCATAAACCAGATAAAGTACCAGTACAAGGCACACTAGCAGAAGTAGCTCTAAGATCGACTGAAAATCAAATCGGATTGATTACCTATTATCTAGCAACCGCATGGGCGACAAACAATCGCTCGTACATCTCAGGATTAGCCCAAGAAGTGCAAGTAGCAGTAGATCGGCTGAAGTCAGATCTGAGTCACGATCAGGACTTTCTAGATGGAGTAGGCAAAAGTTTACCCAAACTGGATTGGCTGATTGATCGGAAAAAGCAAGGTGTATATGGCAGTTATTATGACGGCGAGCAAAGGTGCAAGATGCCAGCCAGAACATTAGAAGCTGGGGGCGAATACAAGGATACAATTTCACTTTTGATTCAAACTGTGAATGCAATTTGGCAACCTGTAGATTTACACGAGCGCACTTTATTGGAATTTCGCGAACTATTTATAAAGCCGAGCGATCGCTTATACCAAAGAGCGATCGCCCGCCGAGATGAATATACCAGCAAGATTCGTGAAGCAATGAAGCTATCAGATAATGGGGAATCACGGAAGAAAATCCTGCGAGCTGCTGTCCAATGGGCAAAGCAATTAGGAGTACAACTGCGTGAAAGAAGTGAAGAAACCGCTCAAAACTGTAGTGCTGCAATGTGGCAAGCCTGTCACAACGGCGATCGCGGAACTGCCAGTGTAGCGTTCAATATGTTCCTACCTGAAGTCTGCGATCGCTTGCATGAAAATCATCTGATGCGATTGCAAGTAGTGGGAGCACAGTATGGAGAGCTAGCGTCTAGCAACTGGACAGGAGATGGCGAAGATGCTTGCGTACCGATAGTTGTATCACAGCGAGTAGAAGATGGCAGGTACCAAGTTGAAGTTATCCGCAACAAGAAACAATATGTATTGGGACTGGTGGCGAAGGACTCAGCTAAAGTAATACTGGGAGAATACATGGCATCTCTGACTACAAAAAGGAAAACTATAATTTGCGAATTAATCGCTGTATAAGGGTAAGGGTATTGAGGAATATCTCAATGCCTTTCTTAATTTAATCCTTATCAGGATAAGGCTCTGGGAGTAACAACTTGAATACAGAAGGATCTGAATATTGAAAACCGATACGCTATTTTATCAACTATTCCAGACATTTAATGATCTGCTATTTGAATTGATTGATATTGAAATAAAAAATGCAGGAGACTACAAATTTAGCTCGGTAGAAGTCAAAGAAAAATCATTTAGATTTGATGGGATTTTCACTCCCACTACAGATGATAAACCCGTACTGATGATCGAAGTTCAATTTCAAAAGAATGAAAAATTCTATTTGGAATTTCTAGCAGAAATATTTCTATATCTAAACCAATCTGAAATTATTGAGGATTGGAAAGCAATAGCAATATTTGCAAAGCGGAGTTTAGAGCCAAAAGTTCCCAACCATGTTCAAGATTTAATTGCATCAGATTGGATTTTGCGCGTATATCTAGAAGACTGGTTAGACCGAGAGACAGATTCATTTGGGATTGGGATTGTACAGCTAATATTAGCTCCAAAAACAAAAACCAAAGAACTGACTAAAAAGTTAACAAGTCAAATAGAGCAAGAAACAGATGCAAATTTACAAAATCAAGTAGTAAAATTTATAGAAACAGTACTTGTATATAAATTCCCGCAGTTAAGTCGTCAGGAGATAGAGGATATGTTTACATTAAGCGATTTAAAGGAAACCCGCGTCTATAAGGATGCTAAACAAGAAGGTGTAGAACTAGGTAAAGCTGAGATGCTGGGACGCATGCTAGCTCATAAGTTTGGAAATTTAAGTCCCAGCCTAAGCGATCAAATTAATAACCTTGATATGAAAGGGTTAGAAAGTCTCTCAGAGGTAATATTCGATCTAGAAAATGTGAACCAATTGCATGATTGGTTGAAAGATAATCCTTAAAAATACCAAATAGAATATTGGTAAAATTCACAAAGCAATCTCTCAGAGGTTGCTTATTTTTTTGGCTAGCGCTCGTTCTTAGGAATTAAAAACTAAGGAAATAGCCCCAAAAAATGTATAAATCAATATTTGAAATTAGCCCACAGCTAGAAAATCATTTTGACAGTCCATTAGGCGTAAAAGCCGAAGCCACAGTGTCAGCGATCGCCCTCAGCAAATCATTAACATCGGCAACACCACCGCAGCAGTTAGAACTTGCCAAAGCCTCGGGGTGGGGAACCCTAACCGATATTTGGGTAAAAGCAAGTCACCAAGGCAATACATGGCAACACCGATGCTATGAAAAACTATGCCAAACCCTGACGGCTGAAGAAATCCAAACTGCCAAGAGCGCCACTGCCACAGCCTATCAAACTAGCTTTGAAGTAATTCGAGCAATGTGGGACTTATTGGCAGAAATAGGATTTACAGGCGGCTCAATTATTGAACCTGCTTGTAATACACTTTCGTTTATGGGTTGCCAGCCTCAGAGCATGAGAGACAGATCTCAATGGGTAGGCATAGAACTAGATTCAACCTTAGCCCAAATTGCCAAACTATTGTATCCAGAAGCTTTAATATATGCGAGAGGCTTTGAGAAAGTCAGTCTAGTAGATGGAAGTTTCGACCTAGCGATCGGGAATGTTCCCTTTGGCAATTACAAGCTATTCGATCCCAGATATGCCCACTTGAATCTAAGCATTCATAATTACTTTTTCGCCAAATGTGCAGATCTAGTAAGAGAAAATGGATTAATCTGCATGATTACCAGTAGCTTTACTCTTGATGCCTTGGGTACGAGTTTTAGGAGATATCTGGCAGATAAATTAGAACTAGTTACAGCAATTAGACTTCCTGATATTGCATTCAAGCGATTCTCGAATACGGAAGTTGTGGCAGATATTCTGCTATTTCGTAAATTAACAGAAGCAGAGAGAGTCGAAACAACTAAAAAAGACTACAAATATCCAAACTGGGTGAAAACTTCACCGTCAGAAAAATATACTAGCGCAGGAGAAGCAATAATGATTAATCAATGGTTTATGGATGCAGATTAGGTATGATTAAAAGTAAAATACAGGAAATTGAAATGAATACGACTAATCATAGGTTGTGGACTACCGAAGAACTTAAAGGAATGGCGGCAAGAGCATCTGCCGAAGCGATCGCTAGACTTAAAGCAAAAGGTATACCCATCATTAGAGGCAAAAATGGAAAAATTGAACGTGAGTATGCGGACGGCAGAATTGAAATTCTCGAACCCATGCCAGAGCTTCCACCTGAAAATGAATTGAGCGAAGTAATTTAATTGGATGGAAACTGAATCAAGAGCACCAAAACTCTTCATATTTGCTGGTCCAAATGGTTCTGGAAAAAGCACCCTCACTCAGATCCTAAAACAATCCGCCAATTTCCCGCCCCACTATATCAATCCAGACGAAATTGCATTAAATCTCTCTGGTGACGTAATGGTGCGAGCCTACGAAGCCGCACGAATTGCCGAAGAACAACGACAACAGTTTCTGGTAAATCAACAGTCCTTCGCCTTTGAAACAGTAATGTCTCATCCCAGTAAACTTCTCTTACTTGAACAAGCGCAAGCCTTGGGATACGAAGTAAACCTTTTCTTTGTGGCAACTAAAAATCCACTAATCAATGTGGGACGGGTTCAAGAACGAGTAAACGAAGGTGGACATAACGTTCCAACTAACAAAATTGTAGAGCGATACTACCGTAGTTTGGCATTACTACCAGCCGCAATCGAGAGATCTAGTTTCGTTGCCATTTTTGATAACACGGACACACTTGCTCTCTGCGCGGAATTGAATATGTCTCAGCCATCATCTAACACAAGCAAATTGTATATAGAACAACCTTGGGTAGAACGCGCATTGCAAGCCTTAGAGCAACGAGAAACAGAACGCACCAAACTCAGTGAATTCGCCCAACTCTACCGACGCAGCCTAACAAAAGCAATATCAGCCCAGACTCAATATTCAGGCATCATTGAAACCCAAAGCTTGCATTTTGTAACTCAAGCGATCGATGACAGAACACTGATACTGCACGAAGCAAACTTTCTCAGCGGAACCGCAACACTGGGACAAAAGCAACAAATTAATTATCGAGAAGGCGCAGGTAAAATTGAAGCAGTAAATCTAAATCCTTAAATGGATTGGGGGCTTTTTTATTTAAGGAAAAGCTATAAGCACCAATGGTTTATGAATACCAAATAATTATTTGTTACAGAGATTAAATT
>CASBQR010000041.1 GCA_949127865.1 Synechococcales cyanobacterium PMM_0082 | reverse complement strand
TCAGTTAATTTAATGACGATGGCACTTCTCATCAACCTGATTACAGGCTACTAGTTTTAAGACGTTTGACGTGGGATTTCAAGCCCGAAGTTTTTGCCTTGGTTATCGGCTTTGCAAAAATATACCATAATAAAACTAAATTTATTTTACTTACCTGTATTGAGCCGCTATACACAAGTGTAGCTAACTTATTGACTGCTTATCGTAGCTCCTATCAGGAATTATTTCAATTTGTTTAGCAACTTGTCTTAAAGCCTCTTCTGGGTTGTTAGTTTGGGAAAGGGTAGCAAAGGGTAAAAGTCCTGCATATTTTTGAAAAATTTCTGTGGGCTGCTCCTAAAGTCTGATCACATTGAATTTATGGTTTAGTTGTTCAGAATTAAAGCTAGTTTGATATGCCAGTGGTGAATTTGTAGGCTTTAACTAAATCACAACTTAATGAATTTTAAGTTCAGGAAATTTATGATAAAGCCTAAGCCAATAGTCTGCCATGCGCAAAGCCATATTTTTATCGGTTGTCGTCTGAAATTCCAGATGTAGAATCACCTCTAATGACTTTAAAAAAGTCACTGAATCAGCGCGGATGGGTTCAATTGAAAGTTCGGAGGGTTCAAGCTTGGTTAGGGTTAGGGGTGTTCCAAGCAGCCAACTGGCAAAGTCGGTAGAGAAGCTTTCGGCTAGAAATTTGCAAACGTTGTTATACATCTCAGAATCCTATCATCGTTATAGGGGTAAAAGGATTTCCACCGATCTGGTCTACCATCAGCATTTGACAGCTATAATGAATCTAATCCTCTGTGATGCTCGTGACTACCAAAAATGTTCTTTGATCTATAAGCGTTTTTAAGGAAGCATCCTCAAGTTAGTGGCAGTAAACCAGACTTGTATCTGGAAACTTTAAGTTAACTAAATGCCCAGCTTCCACCTTGGTTCTACCGGGGTCAAAAACTGCGGTAAGACGGCATTGCGGAGGGGGTTATTTCGGATTTAGCTCAATTGAGGGCAGAACTATTTCATTGCGATCGCTATCTTGCCAAGGAATAGGCTTAAAATTTGGCAGGCTAGGAAACGAAGCAAGACCCTGCTCTACATTTTGGAGTTGTCCCCATTTTTGGGTCAGCGCTAATACCACTTGATCTTGAACACGGTGGAAAATATCAATATCCCCCGCCCCACGATTAAGAATAGCAAACCAGATTGTCCCGCGATCGCGAGTTTGAAAGATCCCGCCCAAGGCACTAACATCAGACAGAGTTCCAGTTTTGACGATCGCTCCCACGGGTAAGTTTCGATGTCTAATTGTGCCACAACGACACTGTCCAGAGGGGAACAAATCTGCTAAAGATAAGCCTTGAGCTTGAGCTAAATTTTGAATTGCAATCAGCATAGCGACTGTTGCCCTTGGGGAAATTTGATTTTTCTGTCCCAGCCCTGAGCCATTAATTAAGCGAATTTCTCCTGCTAATCCCGTAGTGGTTCCAACTTTTTGGGCGATCGCTCTACCTCCACCAAGAGTATTGGCTAGGATTTCTGCCATTTCATTATTACTAAAAGTATTCATGCGCTTGAGAATTTGCCACATTGGAAGCGAGGCATGATTGACTAAAAGTGTATTGGGCGCAGTGAAGTTAGATCTATAGAGCGATTTCCCCGAAATAGTAACTCTAGGTGGGGAAATTTGCGATCTTTTGGCTTGATATAGTTTGCTGATGGCTGGCGACCAAGTTTGGGCATTAATGGCGCGGCGGAAAAAGCTTGTGGTTGTGGCAGGACTGGTTTCAAAGTTCATATAAAAACCTCTGGTCACAATTAAATTGCCTTGAACTCGATTAATTCCGAGTCGATTAATGGCATTACCAATAGCGATCGCATCTTCCCATACCAATAACGGATCATTACTACCCTGAATAATCAGATCTCCTTGTAAAGTATTGCCCACAATTTTGCCTGTGGTTGAGATCTTGGTTATGAACTGGTAATTAGTACCCCATGTATCAAGAGCTGCTAGGGTTGTCGCAATTTTGGTTAATGAAGCGGCAGAGATCGGCTTTGTCCCATTATGACTGGCAAGCATAGTGCCATTGGTGGTTTGAATCCAGATTCCTTGACTGGCATTGCTATAGCCTGCCCTTTTTAAGCTTGAAAGTAGAGATTTGACCGTAGATTCAGCATCTGGATCAGAGGTGGGCGTATCTGCAGCTAAAAGTGTGGGAGTAGAAAGTGATGAAAGTACCGAAATTGGAATTCTGATTGCCTCATTTTGAATTTGGGATGATAGGGCGATCGCTGCTGCTAGACTCCACATACTTTCCATAATTTCCCCTTAAAACTTGGGCTAATTATAGACTATGTAGTCCTCAGCTCAAACGCGATCGCTCTGAAAGCAAGACAAAAAGCCTAAAAGCAGAAAAAGGGAGTAGTTTTACCCTCCCTTTTTAATAAATATTTAATAAATATCCTAATTCAATGCCTGATGAATTTAACAAACTGCGCTAATTCGAGCTTAATTTTAGGACATCGCTTGAATTACATAATCAAAGTAAGGTTCGGCAAGGGCGGCATCATCCTCGCTCATTAGTTCCAAGGAAGCAACCTTGAGACACCGCACAGAGTCAGCCATGCCATTTACAGGCACACCCAAGGAGTTATACATTTCCCGCACACCAATAATTCCAATCATCTCGATCGGGTCTTTATCTCCCGCCAAAACTCCATAACTGATCAGACGCACATACCAACCATAGTCCCGCAGACATTGGGCACGTTGTCTTTGTCCAAAGGCATTACCACCAGGGGCAATATAGTCGGGATGAAGCTTCCACAACTCAGCACTCGCTTTTTTAATAATTTTGCTTTCATTCTCTGCCAAAGTCGTAGCAACCCGAATTCGTTGCTCACCTGTTTGCAAAAAGTTTCTGATATTTTGAAGCTCGTCTATAGAAGGATAGCGGAGTTCATCGTCGGCTTTGAGTAAAACTTGACTAACTACACTCATAAAATTTAATACTAGTAAAATTCAATAAAACTGGTCAAAGTATATTTATTAGTTTACAGACACTTGCGGTGTTGGTGTAGATGTTGCATTACAAATCTTCGCTATTTCCAGTTTTGGCAATTTTGGTTGGGTTATTGCGATCGCTCCTCTTAATAAAACCCAAACTTTAATTTCAGGTAGCTATTGTTATTGTAAATTTAGCGAAAGGCTAATCATTATTGTTAGTTAATTTTACTAAACTACTCAGCTCAAACTCTTGATTTATTCGCCTTTTTACGCATTTATATCTTTGTCAATGACTTTTTGGAAAATATTTTCTGACCTGACAGACTTTGAAAATAAAGAGTCCCTGTAATCAATAAAAATCCAAGATAAGCGATCGCCTGTACTAGATAAAGGTGATCGGTATAGCCAAATAAAGCTCGTAAAACTAAGCCAGGGAACTGCCTCTGGGGTAATATTTCAGTTAAATTCCAAACTAAACCACCAAGGATACAAGATTCAGATTGCAAACATAGAGATGGGTTCGATTGTGATAAAAGCTGAAATGTAGTGTCAAAATAGCCCAAGCTGGAAATCACCAAGCCTGAGAGGATCAAGAGCAGAAATACTCCCATGATTTTAAAGAAGAGTCCGATATTGATTTTGATCCCAAACTTAAATAAACCCACACCGATCGCAATACTAGTAATTAATCCAGCGATCGCTCCTAACACTGGTAAAGTCCCTTCTTGAAACTTAGCAGAAATAAAAATCACAATCTCGAAACCTTCCCGCAGAACTGCAAATAAAATTAGGCTAAATATGCCCCAACCCGATCCTTGATCTTGGTTCAAAGTTTGATTTAAGGAAGATTCCACCTCGCCTTTCATGTTTTTGCCCTGTTGCGCCATCCAAATTAGCATCCAAGTCAACATAGCGATCGCCACAAGGGTAAAAATTCCTTCCAGTAATGGCTTAAAAATTGGTGATATTTGATCTGTGGACTGAAGAATAAAATTAAAAACTAAACCCACCAAGCCACTAATTAATATCCCCGCGGCAATTCCTGCATATACCCACGGATATAATTGCGATCGCTGCATTTTTCGTAAATAAGCCATGACAATTCCCACGACTAGGGCAGCTTCTACGCCTTCACGCAGGGTAATCACAAAAGTTGGGATTGCAGATTCCATATTAGAAATTATTAGAAATTATTAGAAATTATTAAAAATCAAGAAAAAAATAGAGAGCAAAGATGAATTTTCTTACTCTCTATATTTTAAGTATGCTATTGAAAATTAATATTTAGACTTCGTAGGTAGCTTTACCTGTGAACTTAACAGTGATCGGATTAGGATTGTCGCCAATCTTACGACTGACACTACCTACAGCTACACGACCAGCATTAACTTTCTCAGGGAAAACACCATCTTTAGGATGCAGATATACTTGATCGCCATTAGGAAATTCACGCCAAACTTTATAATTGCTGATTTTAAAAGTACGTAATTGACGACCTAATGCTAGAGC
>CASBQR010000040.1 GCA_949127865.1 Synechococcales cyanobacterium PMM_0082 | reverse complement strand
GTTAGAGCAATGGTGAGAAACCTTGAACTAGCAAGGCAGATATTACCCCCTGAAGCAGAGCTTGTGGTTGGGGATGTGTTGCTTAAAGAAAGTATTGCGATCGCTGACTGTGATGTCATGATCTGTGCTACAGGAGCAAAACCCAGCTTTAATTTTACCTCGCCCTATATGGTGGATTACATTGGGACTAAGAACCTTGTAAATATTGCTAAAGCTAATAACGTCAAGCAGTTTGTATTTGTTTCATCGCTGTGTGTCTCTAAGTTCTTTCATCCTTTAAACTTATTTTGGCTGATCCTGTTTTGGAAAAAACAAGCGGAAAATTATCTAAAATCCAGTGGCGTGATCTATACAATTGTGCGACCTGGAGGCTTAAAAAATCAAGATGCAGTGGGCGGCATAGTCATGGGAAAGGCAGATAGTCTATTTGAAGGCAGTATTCCTCGAACTAAGGTAGCTCAAGTTTGTGTGGATGCCCTTTTTTGTGAACAAGCACAGAATAAGATTTTAGAAATAGTGGCAACTGCCGAGACTCCTGAGCAAGATTTGGAAAAGTTATTGATGGCGATCGCCTAGATTGCCCGATCAAGCCAAGATCAAGCACCATAGTTAACTTTTCCGCTAGAATTAGAGAAACAAAACTACATAATATCAACCAGCGCTTATGAACTCTACTGATATAGCAAAACTGCTGCAAAGAGGATATTACGTGACCTTGGGAGCCACGGCAAACTTGCTTGAAGTGATCCAAGACCCTCGTAAGCTAGATCAACAGGTTAATTCGCTATTTCAAGATTTTGGGGTATTAACCGACGAACTTGCGGATAAAGGTGCCGTCACAGAATCTGAAGCTCGTAAAGTAGTAGATAGTTTAATTGCTCAACAAATTCCAACTTCTGAGACTACAACTATTACCACCACGGCAACTACGGTGGTTGATAATAATGTTCAAGCAGACTTACTAGACTTAACTCAACAACTGGCTGATTTAAGAACCGAGCTGGAAAGATTACGCCAAAAGAATAGCTAGTATAAATTACTGATGCGAATTGACGTTGTTACATTATTTCCCGATTTTTTTACTTCACCCCTATCTACTAGTCTCTTGGGTAAAGCGATCGCCCGAGAAATTGCCACCGTTGTTTTAACTAATCCCCGTGATTTCACCATAGATAAGCACCATCGAGTCGATGATGAGCCTTACGGTGGTGGGGTGGGGATGCTGATGAAACCCGATCCGATTTTTGCGGCGGTGGAGTCATTACCAATTTTGCCTAAACGGGAGATTATTTTTCTTACGCCCCAAGGGGAACCTCTCAAACAAAACTTGCTCAAGGAATTGGTCACCTATGATCAGTTAGTGCTAATTTGTGGTAGCTATGAAGGCGTTGATGAACGAGTTTGCGAGCATTTGGTCACTAGGGAAATTTCCTTGGGAGATTTTGTCCTAACCTGTGGTGAAATTCCAGCTCTGGCTTTAATTAATGGTGTAGTGCGTTTATTACCTGGCACTGTGGGTAAGGCTGAATCCTTGAAGCTAGAAAGCTTTGAAACTGAATTATTAGACTATCCCCAATATACTCGTCCCCAAAGTTTTAGAGGATGGTCGGTGCCAGAGGTGTTGCTATCTGGGAATCATGCCCATATTGAGACGTGGCGCAAAAATGAGAGCTTGAAACGTACTCGCGATCGCCGCCCAGATTTACTCGCTAATCTATCCCTTGAATCAACTGATAGTGGTTGAGGATTGAGACTAAGAAATCTTCCCAAAATTCAAAGCGAGCGATATCCTCACTCTATGAATCTGCCAAGAGAGAATCATCTTCTGTAAACTGTTCGATCGCTTCTAGCATCCCTTCTGAGTATGGCTCTAAGATCGTGGTGCAAACGTGAAGCTCGGCTAGAGCATTACAGAACTCATCAGAGTCTGGATTAGTATTTTCGAGAATATTAATAGCTTCAATAGCGCGTTTTAGTTGCGGTTGGTATTCTGCCATATGACGCTTAAGGCGATCAATTGGTTGTTTATAAGTTGTATTCATCTTTTGAGTCTCCTTTCTAATTTTGCGATTTGGTTATGACAGTTTGCAACGGTTTTTTCCCAGTGAGCGATTAATCCTAAATCTTGGTTTTCAATTGGTTTTTCTGTTTCTTTTGCCAGTTTCTGCAAATGTTCTTCAAGTGCTTTGTATTGCCCTTCTAGTTGAATACGATACTTTTTGTTGTCAGTCATCTTTCACCCGTTGAGAAATGTCATATTTTAGAATTTCTATACATACTTACAATAGTGAACCTTTAAGAACTATTTTTAGTGTTTTTTATCGTAAAGTATCATTTTAGCGTAATTTTATAGTTCTCCATTATCTCCCTCTAGAGGATGAGCAGTAGTTAGCGAATTACTTCGGAATTTAGCAGATTAATGTATTTTTGTAACATAGGTAGCTAAAATATGAAAGCCTATAGGAAACCTTAAAGTTAGTTATGCACATTCTGATTAGTAATGATGACGGCATCTATGCCCCTGGAGTCAAGGCATTAACCGATGCTTTAAGTGGTGGTGAGTATGAAATTACCGTAGTTTGTCCTGATCGCGAAAGATCGGCTATGGGTCACGCTTTAACTTTACAAGAACCTGTACGAGTTGATGAAATTAAGGGCTACTTTCATCCTGATGTCAAGGCTTGGGCTTGTTCGGGTACTCCTAGCGATTCGATGAAATTGGCTTTAGATGCGATCGCCACCAGTCGCCCAGATTTAGTTTTATCAGGAATTAATCGTGGTTCCAATTTGGGTACCGATGTTTTGTACTCTGGAACTGTATCTGCCGCCATGGAAGGAGTGCTGGAAGATTTGCCTAGTATTGCCTTTAGTTTAACTAGCTTTGTTTCCACCGATTTTAGTGGAGCGGCAGCATTTGCCCAAACTATAGTAAAAGCGATCGCTACTAATCCTCTGCCAGAGTCAATGCTATTAAATGTCAATATTCCTGCCATTCCTAAGGAAGATATTTGTGGAGTAGTGGTCAGGAAATTAGGAATCAGAAGATGGAAGGATGTATTTGAAAAGAGAGTTGATCCAAGAGGGAAAACCTATTACTGGTTGGCAGGAGTAGTTATAGAAGAAGAAGCGGCAATTGATACTGATGTGCAAGGCATTAGGGATAATTACATCACCATTACGCCCTTGAAGTATGACCTCACATTACATTCAGAGCTCATATCTCTAGACAAATGGACAGAT
This sequence comes from Synechococcales cyanobacterium PMM_0082, assembly GCA_949127865.1. Lineage (GTDB taxonomy): Bacteria > Cyanobacteriota > Cyanobacteriia > Pseudanabaenales > Pseudanabaenaceae > PCC-7502. The sequence continues at coordinate 2,835 of CASBQR010000040.1, read as the reverse complement.
AAATTTTTGAAAAATTCTTGAAAGCGAGATTAAATAATGTCAGATTCCCAAGCATATTCTCAACCTGCGGAATGGCAGCCCCATCGTGCCTGTTGGTTAGCATTTCCCAGCGATCGCACTCTTTGGCTTGAAAACTTGGAAGCAGCCCAAGCGGAATTTGTTGATTTAGTAAAAGTGATTGCAGTATCAGAACAAGTAGAGATTTTGGTAGCTAATTTAGAAACGGAAGCGATCGCCCGTCAACTTCTTATAGGGACTTCGGCTAACTTCCACTCTATTCCTTATGGTGATATTTGGATGCGAGATATTGCACCTATATTTTTAACAAGTAATACTCAAGAACTAGCAACTGTGACCTTCGATTGGAATGGTTGGGGACATAAATATCTCTTAGAACATGACAATCAAGTGGCGATCGCTATTTCTGAATCTTTAAAATCTCAAAATATCCCCACCTTCCGATTCCCTTGGGTGCTAGAAGGAGGAGCCGTGGAAGTCGATGGCAATGGAACTTGTCTAACTACAAAGCAATGTCTCTTAAACCCTAATCGCAATCCCGATCTGAATCAAACTGAAATTGAGCAAGGATTATGTCAGGCATTAGGAGTAACTAAAATTCTCTGGCTAGACGAAGGTTTACTTAACGATCACACCGACGGACACATTGACACGATCGCCCGCTTTATTGCTCCAAGTACGGTAATGTGTATGAAATCTGAGAGTAAGAACGATCCTAATTACGAAGTCCTTAATCATATTTCTAATCAGCTCAAAGGATTTACAGATGCGAACGGGAAAAACTTAAAAGTGATTGAAATTCCTTCGGCGGGTTTAGTACTAGATCCAGATGGAGAGATTATGCCCGCTAGTTATCTCAATTTTTACATTTCTAATGGTCATGTGATTGTTCCTACCTATGACTCAGAATTTGATCAAAAAGCTGTAGAAGAGATCGCTCCTCATTTTCCTACCCGCCAAACTATTGGACTCTCCGCTAAAACTATTCTTTCAGGTGGTGGCGCATTCCACTGCATCACCCAACAACAACCTATAATACATAGTGTTGACTCGATCTAAGGAGTTACAAGTTAATGACTCAGACAATTGTAAACAAATCCTTATATGAATCTGATTACCTACTTTGGACTCAAGAAATTGTGGCTAAGTTAAAGGCTAGAGATTTTTGCAATATAGATTTTGAGAATTTAATAGAGGAGATTGAGGATTTTGGGCGATCGCATAGTCTTTTCTAACTTGGATTAGCTCTGTAATTATGATGACACAGCAATATGACCTGTGATAAAATTTTGCAATTCTTTTGGTAATAAATATGCTAAAGTCTACCCCCCCATTTTCTCTAAAGCCTTGACTGTAACTGGTTTTGCGGCTTCTGTATTCTCGATTACACTTCCAGTCCATGCCCTGAGTTTCACTTTTTCCTATACTAATGCTGACCCTAATGTCATTGGACAGACCTTCAATGGCGACCCCAACAGTACTTTGCTGACTGCTAATGGGGTAATGGACATTAACAGAAATGCAGGAGAAAGCTTTACTCTTGCCGATATTTCCAACGTCAATATTAATGTGACTGACGGTACTAGTTCATTTAATTTCACCTCTTGGTCTAGTGCAGGTGGCGTGATTGCTGGTGATGGACTGTCAGCTAGTTTTGATGCCACAGGGAATCGTTTCACTGGGACTAATGGCTTTACGGACTTCTTTGGTTGTGATGCTTTTTTGTGTAACAACAACAATGATCCAAATCAATTTCTAGTCAGGTTTAACAACAATAGTTACAATCTTAACTACAACAACCAAGCCAATGCCTTAGCCGCCTTCCAAATTACCGTTGTAACTCCAGTTCCCTTTGAGTTCAGTCCTGCCGTTGGCATAGTTAGTTTAGGAGTGCTGTTTGGGGTACGGAAGTTTATTTCTAAAAAAGTGAATAAAAAATAATTGTGGTTAAGTTGCGATCGCCTAGAAGTTCTTTGCAATTAATAAGAGATCGCCCCAAGCACACAAATCCTAAAATACATCTTCGTATATATCATTCATAGTCAGAGATAAATCTACAGACTTTAATTGCAATTCATCACCTTTGATTAGATTTTCTTTGATCCAACTTCCCTTTTCATTAGGGCGATATACTTCTACTTTTATCTCATCTTGGGAAACCAGAATATATTCTTGTAAGCTTGGAATATTCTGATAACTCAAGAGCTTTTCTCTTTTATCAATCATCCTAGTATTTTTAGATAGAACCTCGATAATTAAGCTTGGACTTGCTTTAGAATATCGATCTCGATCCAGAGGATCGCAGGTAACCATAATATCGGGATAGTAGAAAATATCAGTTTCTTTAACTTTTACTCTAACCTTCATATCCGACATAAAAACTTTGCAAGAATTTCCTTTCAGCTTCTGTCGAATCATAGAATATAAATTCCCTGCAATAAAGTTATGTTCTTCACTTGCCCCTGCCATTGCGAATATTTCTCCCCCCACATATTCATGGCGGATTTCGCTTTTTAATTCTACTTCTAGGTATTCAGAAACTGATAGAGGATAAATAGGCGATCGCATAGTCTTTTCTAACTTGGATTAGCTCTGCAATTATGATGATACAGCAATATAACCTGTGATAAAATTTCGTCATTCTCTACGGTAATAAATATGCTAAAGTCTACCCCCCCATTTTCTCTAAAGCCCTTGCTGTCACTGATTTTGCGGCTTCTGTATTCTCGGTTACACTTCCAGTCCATGCCCTGAGTTTCACTTTTTCCTATACTAATGCTGACCCTAATGTCATTGGACAGACCCTCAATAACAGCC
>CASBQR010000039.1 GCA_949127865.1 Synechococcales cyanobacterium PMM_0082 | reverse complement strand
TCGGAGGTCAGTTTCAGCAACCGTATATCCTACAGCCATAGTAGCGGCTTTCACTTCTGCATAGGGTCAAGATTAGTAGCTAATTTTATTAATGGTATGGGATTTGGCTTTGGCATTAATATAGCGATCATCCCGTACTTTTCCCAACAACTAAACGCCGTAGTAGATACCGATAGGAATTATCTTGCATTGATCACTTTACTAAACTCTGATGCCGAAATTAAAGGGGTTTGATTAACCAATTCCACCGTGTATGATCGCTCTTCCACTTGCTTCGTTCCATCAGAATAGTAATAAGTATTAGTACCAATAAAGGCAACGGAGCTATCCGTTTTAGAAGTTACCTCCAGATTTTCTACGGTCACTTTAGTAAATTGCTTGAAAAAATTAGGATCAAGCTGAGCCGATAGTTCCGATGTAAATTGACCTCGGGCACTCTGCCAATCTCGGTTAGAAACATACCCGTACAAGTTCTGAATCACTACCTCCGCTTGCTCTGGAACCAATACTTCCGATGGGGTTGGAGGAGTGCTGACTTTATCGGGAACAACGGGATCGGGCTCATTAACCTTAGGGACAGATGGTTCCTTAACTATGGGGGTTGGGTCAACCGAGACCAAAGGATCAGGAACTACAGGACTTGGCGCCTTGGGAATGGGAGTTGGCTCTGGGGTGGTTAGCGTAACTGAATTTTGCCCAGCATTTTGTAAAGATGATTGAGGTTGTCTTGTTAGCCAGAATCCTAAAACAACCCCCAATGCCAGAAATACCCCAATTAGCAGCGTTTTTACGAGTTCGCCTAACTTTGGCGGAGTAGCCACTGGTTCAGATTCCACATAACGCGGCGAAACAACTAAGGTCGGATCGTAGTAGCTTGGTGGTGTGGGTAGGGGCGGAGATAGAACTTGATTAACTTTAAAGGCTGCAATTTCCTGTAAGGCTTGGATAATTTCTTGGGATGTGCCGTAGCGATCGCGGGCGTGGGGTGCAATGGCTTTAGTTAATATCGCTGCTAGATCAGGATTAACCCGTGGAGCATACTGCTGCCATAGCACTTCCCCTGAGGCATAATCTGTTTCTATGCTCTGGGGCTGTTTCCCTGTCAGTAAATAGATGGCAGTTAATCCCGTGGCGTACAGATCGCTACTATATACTGGTCGTCCTGCTGCCTGCTCCGATGGCATAAATCCAGGGGTACCGATTGTAATGGTACTCACTAAATTTCCTGTGACTAAACTAGTGGACATCGCTTCTTTGACCGCACCAAAGTCAATAAGAACGGGCTTTTGATCAGCGTGGCGAATAATGATATTGTCGGGCTTAATGTCTCTATGAATAATGCGTTTACTATGGACGTAATCTAAAACTGGAAGGAAATTAAGCAGAAAATCTTGAACATAGCCCTCACTAAAAGTAGTTTGCTTTTGAATTGCTTGATTGACCAGATCATGCAGAGTAATGCCATCGATCAGTTCTTGAACAAGATAAAAGTCATGGTTGTCTTCAAAAAAAGCATAAAGTGCAGGAATTTGGTAGTTGTGATTGCCCAAGTCTTCCAAAATCGCCGCTTCCCGTTGGAACCGATCTTTTACAAATTGGTAAGTTTCGGGATCATTGGCAATGGGACGGAGCTTTTTAATGACACAGTGTCGTCCCGAAGGCATTTGGGTATCTTCAGCAATAAAGGTTTCCCCAAATCCCCCAAAACTGAGAGAGTGGATGATTTTATAGCGATTATTCAGTAGCATAGCTGAGAATTAATGATCCAATTTTGACTTAGAGCAATTCTGATTAAACTTAGGACGAGGAAAAGCTTAAGTAAATGTTTTATTACCAACTAAAATCAAGCTGCAAATAAAGTTAAAACTGTGTAACCAGCATTGATCACGACGGTCTTAATTTGTTCTAGGTTTTGATCGGAGTTTACGACAACTAATTTTGTTTGAGGATCGGCTGTGACTTCGGCATGAGGAGCGATCGCTTGAATTGCCGTAACAATTTTATCGGCACAGGCGGCACAAGCCATATCAGGCACTTTGAATTCTATTAACATGAGGGTTATTGATGATTTAGGTTTAGTATTTTTAATTATTACCATTAACTGAGTTTTGTAGTTGCAGGCAATTCCTTTTGTGATGTGTACCGACGCTCCTTAAAGATCATAAATATTTATTGATCTCTACTACTTGCTCACTTCCGTAACCATCTGAAGGCGATCGCATTGATCAAACAACTCCACCAAACCGCTTTCAGATTAAAGAAATTTACCAAACCCCATATGAACTTTTGGATAAATTATTAGACTTTGGTCTACTCATAAAAGAACAATACGAAGAAGAAATTTCCCAAGAAGAACAAGAAAGTATTCTGGCTACTCAAAGTGCTTACAAACAGTTTGACTATCGTATTATTTACGAAATCAAGGACAAAGAACTGGTTATTTGATTACTCAACTACACTCATCATAAAGATATCTATTAGTTATGCGATCGCTATGCCTGCTAGGTGAAAATGCAAGAACGGTAAAAAGATCTTAACTAACTAACTGACTATCTTTAGAATTTCATGCTTTTAGATCAACATCAATTTTTCTAAGTATTCGGTAAGTGTAAACTCAATGGTAATATAACTTAAGTTTATAAGCCGTTAAACCAATCATTATGCGTGTACTAGCTTTAGTTCCGGGCGGAATTGGCGATCAATTACTGATGTTTCCGACTTTAGATAGCCTTAAACAAAGATATCCCCAAGGGACTATTGATGTTGTGGTTGAGCCGCGATCGCAGGGGGCTTACAAAATTTCAAAATCAGTAAACAGGGTTTGGAATTTCGACTTCAAGGGTACCAATAGTTTGGCAGACTGGGGCAATCTTATTGGGACGATCCGTGAGCAAGAGTATGATGCGGTAATATCCCTAGGCACAAGATGGTCAGTGGGCTTTTTGCTTTGGCTGACTGGGATTCCCAATCGCATCTCCTATGCGGGAAAGGGCGATTTATTTTTAACCCGTGCTGTACCCCTAAACCGTGATCAGTATGCGGCTGTAATGTATCATGATTTACTGAAAGGCTTGGATTTAAGTCCAGAATGTCCCAGTATTAAAGTTAATATTCCCAAAAAAGATTTAGATTGGGCAGAAGCCGAGCAGATTCGCCTAAATATTAAAGATAGTGGTTACATTCTCATTCATGGTGGTTCTAGTACCTTAGCTAAACAAAAGGGTATAGATAAAATTTATCCTGCGGCAAGTTGGGCAAAGATTGTCGAGGCTTTACAAACTAAACTACCAAATTTGTCAGTAGTTTTAATTGAAGGTCCTGAAGATGGGGAATTTATTGAAAAACTGCAAGAACAAGTTTCTAAGCCCTTACTTGTAACTTCTCCTCCAGATATTGGTAAATTAGCAGGGATGATTGGAGCCGCCAATTTATTGTTATGTACGGATAGTGCGCCTATGCATATTGGAGTTGGAGTGGGTACGAGCCTATTGGCTTTATTTGGTCCAACCGATCCAGCTAAGTTATTACCTACGGAACCTCGGATCATGGCAGTGCAATCTCCTGATGGTCAACCCATTAGTGCGATCGCTCCTGAGGCAGTTATTGCTAAGTTATTTCCTTAATTGATTTAACTATGCATCAGGACTGGCGTTGGCATTTTTGGTATCCCCTACCGCTTTATCCCTATAGCCTGCGTCGTACCCTGCGTACTGAAATCATTAAGGATCAGGTTTGGGCTTTCGATCAGGTTCAAGGCATTTTTTATGTGGTGGTGCCAATTCGCATGACCGTGGTTAAGCTAGAGGCAGGCGGATTACTAGTCTATGCCCCGATCGCTCTGACCAAGGAATGTCTAAAACTACTCCAAGAATTAACAGCAATCCATGGGGATATTAAATATATTATTCTGCCTACGGCTTCGGGCATTGAGCATAAGGTATATGTGGCGCCCTTTGCCCGATGTTTTAAGCAAGCTCAAGTTTATGTTTCGCCAAGTCAGTGGAGTTATCCGCTTAATTTGCCTTTAAGTTGGCTAGGTTTCCCGAGCGATCGTACTCATATTCTGCCTCAAGATTCTAGTATGACTCCCTTTGGTGATGAGTTTGACTATGCCATTTTAGAATCTATTAATTTGGGTTTAGGAGCCTTTGAGGAGGTGGCTTTTTACCATCGGCGATCGCAGACTTTATTAATAACAGATCTAGTTCTTGCTATTCCTGCTACTCCGCCTGCCATTACCCAACTCGATCCCTATCCTCTGCTTTTTCATGCCAAGGACGATGCTGCTCACGCTCCTGAGGATACCCCCGAAAATCGGATTAAAGGCTGGCAACGCATTGTTTTATTTACGTTTTATTTCAAACCTGCTGCCTTAGAAACCTTGAGTTTGATTAAGTCTTGGCAAAATTCCTTTTTCTCTCCAGAGCGATCGTCCAAAGCCTATTTTGGTTTATATCCATTTAAGTGGCAGGAACATTGGCAGGATTCATTTCACGCCCTCCGCCGAGATGGGAAGTTATTAGTTGCGCCGATTTTACAAACTTTAATTCTCAAGCGATCGCCCCAAAAAGTGATGAATTGGGTAGAAAAAGTAACCAGTTGGAATTTTACCCGCATTATTCCCTGTCATTTGCAAGCCGAAGTATTTGCCACCCCGCAGGAGTTTAAGGAAGCCTTTACTTTTTTAGATGATAAAGTTCCCAACCCCCTTCCAGCTAAAGATTTTGAGTTATTAAAGGAAATTGAAGAGAACCTAATTAAGCTCAAAATTCTTTCCAATTAAGCAGGAGATGGGAAATTTGAGGATATTTTTTAGTGGGTGATATGAAAATTTATAAAGAACCAAAGTAAAACTTGTTTTCGGTTGGATTGATCGCAAAACGAATTCTCTCTAGAAAACCCCCTTGCCCAATAAATGAGGAAAGTTGTAATAATTCCACTGTTGAGAATCATCTGGGATAAAAACAGTGGCTTGAACATCTATATTGTCTTAATAAATTGCAGTTATAAATTTTCCTTTAACATCGATCTGCTGTAACAGTTCTGCTGCCGAGTTTGCATCTGCTAGCAGCCGATCGCCTTGGAGCATGACCCATCGACCGCGATATTTTTCACGATTTGCTTCGATCCAGTTTTGGCTTAATGCTGTGTTGGGAGCGGGCGATCGCTTTACGCGAGTAATTTTTGGTTCGGGTAAAATCTGTTTTGTCATGAGATTAACCAGCTAAAGAGTGCATTCACCTGATTATATCAATCTAAGCTGACTGCAACAGCCAAGCATCGCCATCTATGTTGGTTTCTCCTTATAATTTATGAGTTATGCTTAAGAAAAAAGGAGGAAAAGTTATGACTATCAAAGAACAACTTATCCGTGAAATCGAGCAAGCGCCTGAAGAGTCATTAGTTAAGTTTATGCAGATGTGGCAAATTGCTAAATAATCATCTATTCTTATGGCTAATCTCTCACCCGCCAAACTTTCAGCTTTTTTTCAACAATCGCCACTTGCTGAAGTTACTGCTAATGGAGAATTAGATCTCAATCGTCCTTTTGAAATTACTGAGCAAGATGGTTCTGCTTTTGTTGTGGTGTCTGCCGAAGATTGGGAACAACAGCAGGAAACTCTATTTATTTTGCAGAATAGTCATCTTTTGGAGCAAATATCTCGTTCTATGGCTACCCATGAGCAGCACCAAGGTTATCAACCTAGTCAGGAAGAGTTAGATGAGATACTTAGTGTTTGAAGGTGATACATGGGAGGCTTATATCGCACATACATTCGCTGGTAAAGGCAAAAATGGCTTTGAGAGAATCTTTGGTTAGGGTGGGATAGTTCTCAAATATTTGTTGTTCTGTCCATCCTGTAGAAAATAAGCCTAGAATAAATTCGACGGAAAGTCGCGTTCCTTTGATGACTGGTTTGCCAACTAGGATATCGGGATCGGAATGGATGTAGTTTTCCCAGTTCATGTGATAACTCCCTATGTGCTAATTTGATTTTAACGCTTATTGAATATCTTAAATAGTTATGCCTAAAATCTCATTTACTGTTCTAAGAATAGGATGACAAACCCTTCTTGAGCAAAGTGTTTATCGTTAGTTAGAACTTCAGATATTCCCATTTCTTTCATGACGATCATTGAGATGCAATCTACAAGGCTATATCCTTTGTCAGGGCGATGCTCATAAAGTTCAATTCCTTTTTGTCTCAGTTCTGGTGTATAGCCAATAATTTGAATGTTTGGATCTGTAAGGATACTTTGATAGAGTTCGGAGGCTTTAAGGCGCAACTGATCGCCTCTTTTAGAATAATAGGCAAATATTTCATCAATAATTCCATCGGTAATAACCAAGGGGGAATCGACGATCGCTTGACTAACTGCAATAACTCTTGAATGCCAAGTATCTTTGGAATTGAGTAGGGCAATCCAGTAGAAAGTATCGGCAAAGATTGCTTTCATGATTTATAGTTTTGGTGTGCCGTAGATGTAATGGTCGTGTTGCGATGCGCCATCGGTGGGAAGTTGGTTGAGGACTTCATCGGGAACGTCAGACATGATTTCTTGGGCTATTTGCCAGATTGGTTTCTGGGGCTGAGTGTAGCGGGTGTTTTGGGTAAACACTAAAAAGCCTAGTACTTCTTGTAGCAATGCTTCTGGGCTTTGCGCGATCGCTTGGAGGAGTTTTTCTTTGGTAGTCATGGCTTTTGTTCTTGATATAATTATTTGGGAATAGCGACCCTATACAATGGATTGCAGTCTAGATAGCTATCGTAACGTGTTGTGACAGACAAATGGATTGGTTGTAATATGCTCTTGCCACATTATTTTTTTCTCTTTCCTTTTTCTTTATCCAAATTCAAAAGTTGTTTTACTTCACTCAAAGATACAGTGGGTTGATTTGATTCTTCTTGTTTGGCAATTCTGAGATCGCCTAGGTCTTCTAGGTTTTCTAAAAGATCTTTGAGAATAATGAAATCTTCGTAGGGGATAACGGCAAATTGTGGCTTTCCGTTTCTAGTAATAAATTCTGGATTTAAGTTAATCATAATTTTTTATTGGTAGGCTTTGTCTCTAGGTTTAATACGATAGATGATAATTAATTCGTTTTCAATTTCAAACAGTATTCGATAGTTTCCGACTCTTAGCCGATATTCTGGGGTAAAGTTGGTCAATTTTTTAACATCGCCTTTTAGGTCGTTTTCCATTTCTTGGATTTTTGCCAAGATTTTTGTTTGAGTTATTTTCGATATGCTCTGTAGATCTTTGACTGCTCTAGGTTTAAATTCGATTTCATATTTCATCTAGTATTTGTCATCTCCTTTGGATTAATTTTATCAATTATTCTAACTGCTCTCTGACTTGCTCGACACTTATGCCCAAAACTTGAGATATTGATTCTATAAGGCTTGCGTCTTGGGTGATTTGGTAGATGTGGGAAAGATTTCCCAAGGTCATCTCAACGCTATGCCGATCTTGGAATTGGGCAAAGATTTCTAAGGCTTGCAGTAAGTTCTGTCGTGCGTCGGTAAGGTTTCCTTCAGCTTTTGCTAATAGTCCTAATTGTCCATAGGTGCTGGCTTGGGAATAGCGATCGCAAAATTCGATAAAGATTGCGATCGCATTTTGAGTTACTTTTTACTTTCTTCAAGCTTGATGTATTCACAAAAGATATTAATGCTAACTTTGAGGATGTAGAGAACGATGACAGTTGCGATCGCAGGATCGATCGGTAAGCCAACTGAACTAACGACTGCGACAATTAAGCCTGTAAGTAATGGAGCGCTAGTGGGATTCTTGTAACAACTCAGGTCAAAAAGAATTCAGACAAAAAGAGGATCATTGCGAAAGACATGTGTAAGAGCCCCCAATATACTAAGCCCTTGCTTTTTGAGGGTAGAGATATAGCCACGAATT
>CASBQR010000038.1 GCA_949127865.1 Synechococcales cyanobacterium PMM_0082 | reverse complement strand
AAGTTTCCATCCAGCTTGTTTGTATTCAACTGAACTGCCACGCTTCTTAAATTTAGGAAATCCTTTCTTACCTAATACTTTCTTTTTGCAATTGTTATAGAACCTAGAAATACTTGACCATGCTCTCTCTGAACCTGACTGTCTTGCTTGAGAACCTAACTTCTTTGCGAACTTAAACTCTTTAGCTAGTAAAGCCATCTGCTTATTGAGGTCGTAGCCGTTCACTTTCTCGTTATCCATCCAGTATCGCAAAGCTTTGTTACGACAAAACAGAGCAGTACGGATTGCATCGTCTATTAATGCGTACTGCTCTAATTTACCTTTTAACTTAGCTTCTAGGACTAACATGGTTAACTTAAATCTTATCTAGTTTATTCTAAAATAAGATTGGTTCTACTGGTTGTTAAATTAGAATATAAAGTCGTCCTGAAGGACGAGGTTTTAAACCCAATATTCTCAATAAGCTTAAATCCTGAAAGCCCTATATAGCGATAATTTTTTAACTTGACGGGTTTTCAATTACAGGTTCTTTGTTTAGACTAGGTGGCGTTGCTTGGGGAAAAAGCTGTTCGGATGGGCGCGGAGCAGTAAAAATAAGGAAAACAATTATTATTAATAAGGGCACCCCCAAGGTAAAGAGATATGGAAGCAAAAGCTTAAATACATATTTTTGATTAAGCTCAGGAAATACTAACTTCTCCCATTTACAGCCCGTGTTTTGACATTGATACCTTTGAACTTCCATAAGTCTTCCTAGAAACTTAGAGAAACCTGTTTTGGGTATTCTTTCTACTTCAGAATTACAATGAGGACAAATTTTTGTAAGCATAATTAGTAAGTATTAAACTAAGCTCTCCACTCAACGCCATCTTAAACCAAAATAAAGTTTAGAGCTAAAGGCTTAATATCCGTTAATTAAGTGCATGGACGCAACCTTAATATTTTAGAATTGCTTCAATATAAGCTTTGGGTGCAAAAAATTATACCTGCGCCTTCACGGAAAAATAATATATGACTATTGGATATCTTGCCCTCGTTCTGCACGCTCATCTACCCTTTGTGCGGCACCCCGAAAGTGACTATGTTTTAGAAGAAGAGTGGCTCTACGAAGCAATTACCGAGACTTATATTCCTTTGTTAAAGGTTTTTGAAGGTCTGAAACTTGATGGTATTGACTTTAAAATTACCATGAGCATGACCCCACCCCTAATTTCCATGCTCTCTGATCCTCTACTACAGGAGCGCTACGATCTACATTTGGCAAAACTGCAACAACTAGTTAAAACTGAGTATGAAGTTAACAATCACGGACATTTACGCTACCTAGCTGATTACTACGTTCAAGAGTTTGCTGAAGTGCGATCGCTCTGGGAAAAATACAAGGGCAATTTAATTACTGCTTTCAAACAATTTGTTGATAGTAATAATCTGGAAATCATTACCTGTGGAGCCACCCACGGCTATCTGCCTCTAATGCAAATGTATCCCCAAGCCGTGTGGGCGCAGCTAAAAGTTGCAGTTGAGCATTATGAATCAGCTTTTGGCAAACCTCCCAATGGCATCTGGCTGCCTGAGTGTGCTTATTTTTCAGGTTTAGAACGCATGATTGCTGATGTCGGTTTACGATATTTCCTCACCGATGGACACGGCATTTTATACGGAAAACCCCGCCCTCGCTATGGCACATACGCTCCAATTTATACAGAGTCAGGAGTGGCAGTATTTGGTCGAGATCATGAATCTTCGCAACAGGTATGGTCATCAGAGGTCGGTTATCCAGGCGATCCTGTGTACCGAGAATTTTATAAAGACCTAGGCTGGGAAGCGGACTACGAATATATTAAGCCCTATATTATGCCTAATGGTCAGCGTAAAAATACTGGAGTTAAATATCATAAAATCACAGGTCGAGGCATGGATTTAAGTGCTAAGCAACTTTACGATCCCTACTGGGCAAAGGAAAAAGCTGCTGATCATGCCAGTAATTTTGCCTTTAACCGTGAACGCCAATTTGAGTACCTACACAAAGTCATGGGACGCAACCCTATAATCGTCTCTCCCTACGATGCCGAATTATTTGGACATTGGTGGTATGAAGGTCCTTGGTTTATTGATTACCTGATCCGCAAGTCGCACTTTGATCAAAATACCTATGCCATGACCCATCTTGCTGACTATTTACGCCAAAATCCTACACAGCAGGTATCGCGTCCCGCCCAGTCCAGTTGGGGGTATAAAGGCTTCCATGAATATTGGTTAAATGAAACTAATGCTTGGATTTATCCCCATTTGCATAAGGCTGCTGAACGTATGATTGCCTTGAGCGATCGCACTCCTGCGGATGAATTAGAATTAAAGGCTCTAAACCAAGCTGCCCGAGAATTATTATTAGCGCAGTCTTCAGATTGGGCATTTATTATGAGAACTGGCACCATGGTTCCCTATGCCGAACGCCGCACTAAATCTCACCTTTCAAGATTTAATCAGCTTTTTGATGATATTAATGCAGGGACAATTGATAGTGCTTGGCTAGAGAATATAGAAGGTATGGATAATATTTTCCCAGAAATTGACTATAAGGTTTACCGTTCCCTTACATAAACCTAGCTAATTTTTTCAGTTGGTTTCTGAAGCCAATATTACTTATCGGTAAAATGTTAAAGTATAAGCAATTAATTACAGTAGATTGATTCTATGGCGCGTCGTCGAACACCTTCAAATGCTTCTTCCTATTCCGCTAGTTCTTCTGGTATGAGTTCTGGGGTGAAACTAGCGATCGCTGCGGCTATTTTTGCCCTAGGGCTGGGTTTAGGAGTAGCCCTATCCACGCTGAACCCTACACCCCAAACTGTGGATGCCATTAGCTTGGATGTTAGCGCTCCTAGTCGTGACTTTTGCAATAATTACGGAGCATCAGCCATGGTCATGACCAGCCATGTCTATGTCACGCTTAATCCATTTAATGTGTTTGTCAGTCAAGCTAAAGCAGTTCCAGGTTGTGTGGTTCTACCGAATAACTGGAATTTATTGTTGCAAAAAAATGCTATCACCGATCAGGATATTCGAGACTGCAAAGATCGGATGAATACCTTTGGCTATACTGGAGATTTGGAAAAAACCCCCAGTGTAGAATGTGTGTATGAAAGTAGAGACGCAAAAAAACAACTAACTGGAAACAATATCGCTCAGTGAGCTTGGTTAACCAAAGCTGAAATAGCTACTACTCCCCAAGAAAATTATTAACTAATCTACTTTGTAACTTACCTGAATCAGAACCATCACCTGTTACTAAAAAGAGTACCAATTTTTTATTGGTTATGCATCTAATGGCAGCCCTATAGTCATCATTTGTACCAAAAGTGGAAATGTCTGGGGCAGTGCCTACAGCTTCGACATTGTTATTAAAACCAGAATCTCTAATGGCGGCATCGGCTTGAGCAACACATTGACTATGGCTTAGTCTGGATTCTCTCCACGTCCATGACATTCCTGGGGCATCGGCTAAGGCTTTAGCTGTTGTTACTGTCATCATGACTAAGGTTATGGGAAGTAAACTTAAAAGCTTTCTCATGTTTAGAATTTAGGTTAATTATTTTATTTCAGTAGGATCTTACTTTATGTTTAAATACTTTTTAAACGATCTAGATCACTCTGGATCACTAAATCGAAGTGTCGAGGGTAAGTAATGCCAATTACTAAACAGAAATTAAGCAAAGTACAGGTTAAGGTATTAGGTGAAACATGAATCGTTCCGATCGCTCTGCTTTAGTTTCCTTAAAAGTATTATTAAAAAATTCCCCAAAGTTATTTAATCCAACTGGTTTGGCAGACGGCGGGGTGCGTGATCTTTAATTTAGTCTGATTTATCTGGTTCTAAGGCGATCGCGTAAACCAATTGCTGCTTTGAAATTAGGTTTAAGTTTTAAGGTTTTATTTACAGCTATATTTGCGTCAGAGTAACGTTTCATGGCATACAGAGTCACGCTTTTACCAAATAGGGATTCATAAGGTTCAATGCCTCCGCGTAAGGATTCACCTGCGATCGCCCGATTAAAAGCGATTAAAGCTTCGGGATAACGGTTCAAGTCATAAAGAATTTTGCCAGAGTTATGCCAAGCTTCAGCAAAATTACTAGCAATGTCTATGGCTTTACGATAGGAACTTAAGGCAGCTTGGGGTTGCTTTAGTCGAGAATAGGCAATTCCCCGTTCAAACCATGAATTGTGGAGATTTGGATCGAATTTTATTGCCTGATCGTAGGAGGCGATCGCTTGCTTATATCGTCCTAAATTAGAAAGAGTATTACCTTTAGCGTGCCAGCCTTCAGCAAAATCTGGTTTAACTTGAGTGGATTTATCAAAAGCGATTAGTGCTTGTTCGTTATTCGCTTCATCTAGAAATTTCACACCTTCATAGTAGAAAGCATAATTCTCTTGATTAGGAATATCTGGTCTAGCTTGGCGGATTTCTTCAGAACGGTTAAAAGCAGCCCTAGCAGCCTTATATCTACCAATACGGGTATAGCCTACGCCCTGCCCTTGCCAAAATAGGAAGTCATCCCCAGCAATCTGTTCTTTATAAAGTAATGAATAGGATAACTCTGGCGCAAAGGCTGTGGCTTTGGTGTAGGCGATCGCCGCATCATTATCTCGCCCTAGCCGCCGTAGATAGACTCCTCGATAAAACCAAGCAGGTCCATAGTTAGCCCTAAGATTAATGGATTTATTTAGAGTTGCAAGAGCTTCTTCAGTTCGACCCAGATCGCCTTGGGCTGTAGCTTTGTTAAACCAAAAAATATAATAATCCTCTGGCAGAACGCGATTACTATTTCCTACCCGATTTACCCGATCTACGGCAACGCCATTCTGAATATTAATTGCATTATTATAGGCAGCGATCGCATCTTCAAACATTCTTAACCTTGCCAAAGCCACACCTAGCCCATTCCATACCTCTGGATCTTTATTCGCACGGGGATCCTTCAAAGCTTGTCTAAAGCAATCAAGGGCTTCTTCATTTTTATTTAACCGTAACTGGCTGCTCCCTCTGAGCTTATAGTTAGCAGGCTGGGAGGGCAAAGAGCCGATATTACAGGCTATAACCGATTGACTGCGTGCAACTTGAGGTAGGAATAATACCAAACCTGAGCATAAGCTTGAGAAAAATACAGGGGCGATCGCTAGTTTGAAGAGATGAGAAATTATGATTTTTGGGCTATTGAGCTTCAGGGATAGAGAACTTTCCAGAGGTAGGCTCTCTGTTGGGTCGAGTGATAATTTGGGGCTGTGCGGGAGGTTCATATTTAGTCGGAGCAGTGTAGGTATTATTCGGAATTTCTTCAGTTCTGGGGACTATTCTAGGGAGAATTGGTTTGGGAGCAATGGCGGCGGCGATTTCAGTTTTCGCTTGATCTGCTATCCATTTACTCTCTTGTCTCCAGTAAGGAGTTAGGATCTTTTTATAGGAATTTAGGGCAGATTTCCAATTTTTAGCTCTATAAGCAGTATTAACTTCGTTAAAAGCTTGTTTATCTTGTTTCCATTGTTTTTTGTAGTTGACTAGTGCCATATCAACTTTGTTCCGCAGGGGGCTAGTTTCGGGTATGGTTGCAGCTAGAGTTTGAATACCCTGAAGCTTATCACCACTTTTAATTTTTGCTAAAACCCCATCTAAAACTTCTCCATGACGGAGGATTAGTTCCGCTTTTTCTGCTTCGGTTTGTTGAGGAATTGATGGTTCAGAAGTTGCAAGTTCAGAAGTTACAGGAACGGAAGTTGAGACGACACTTTTAACCTGAACTATTTGATTAATTGCAATACCACTAATTATGATCAAAGTTGCGATCGCTGTTCCGATTAAAACTTTTGGCAAGAATAAAAATATTTGGGATTCAGGTTTATTAGATATTGGTTCAATTATGGTTGGCTCTAAGCTATTTAATTCTGGAAGTTTGCGATTGGAAACATTTAATTGAGCAATATCTAATTGAGTAGAGGGAAAAGAAGGAGATAGCTCGATCGCAGTGTCAAGATTTTGATCGGTTAATGGCATTAGATTTGGAGGAATATCCTGTTGAATGCTTTGAGGAAGGATTTCTACGGATTCTAAATCTTTTAATACTGCGGTGGCAGAAGGATAACGTTGGCGAAAATCGTAGCGCACCATTTTATTTATAATCTCGATCAGATCGGCGCTGAAGCATCCCAAATGAGACCACTCAAGTTCTAAAGTATGAGGATTCTTAGGAATAAAATCTGGGTCTAAACCTGTTAATGCTTGAATGCAAATTATCCCGAGAGCATAGATATCACTATTGATCTGTGGGTATCCGTTTGACTGCTCACTGGGCATATAACCCAAGGTGCCAATGGTAATTGTCGATTTAGCTCGTTTGGAATTTGTGATAACTTGAGTGCACACTTGTTTAACTGCGCCAAAATCAATCAAAATTAGCTTGCCATCTTGTGTCCGTCGCATTAGATTTTCGGGCTTGATGTCTCGATGGATAACTTTTTGTTGATGGACAAATTCAAGGGTTTCTAGTATATCTTGAAGCAAATTGATTACCTGTGCTTCACTCCACTTTTTACCTAATGTCAATTCTTTGTCTAGCCCATGCCCTTCAATTAATTCCTGAACTAGATAGAATTCTTGATCTTCTTCAAAACTCGCCAGCAGTCGGGGAATGCGATCGTGACTTCCAAGCCGATGTAAAACCTTAGCCTCGCTATCAAATAATCTTCGAGCAATATCTAAAATTTCTTGCTCAATAGCTTTGGGTTTTAGATGCTTAACTACGCAACAGTGATGATCTGGCAACTGCATATCTTCGGCTAGATATGTTTCACCAAATCCACCAACTCCCAAGCGGCTAATGATACTGTAGCGTCCACCTAATGTTGTTTTTAGCATCCCAATTGTACGTTTGGTCAAGCCTAGTTTACTTTATACTCGACTTTTTATGGGATTACTTGTTCCAAGATAGTAGCTGTTTCTAAAGTATTCTAAATCTCTACTACGCTCTAATCTATTTATCGCTCCCCAAATTCTCCCAAATTTTGATCTTGATGATGTTAGAGTTTGATGTTTGGAAAGGCGATCGCGCAGCCAACTTTCTTCTAACTAAAGGTTCTTAGCCAAGAAGAATTCGTCAGATTGGAATCAACCGTTGCTAAAGTTAGCTGATAGAAAACGGTAGTAGCAACTATAAAGCGATCCGCAGGATCTTGATGAGGTAGTTCAATCTGGCGACTCAACAGCGCAATTTCATTGTTTAGAGTAGCTTCACGAGTCTCCAAATTTTTTAGCGCTAAACTTACCCAAGTACTCGTATCAGGTTGTAAAGATATCCTTCCTTTCTCTGCAAGGATCGCTGCTTCCCAAATACTAATCGGACTAAGCCAAATCTCATTATTTGAATCAGCGATCGCCGATTGTACTTGGAGCGATAGACGAGAATTTCCCAATAAATACCAAAGCCAAATATGGGTATCAAGCAAAAGCTTCACTGAAGTACTTCCCACACAGTTTCAGGTAAAGCTGGGATAACAATATCTCCCAAAATATTTCCACTTCCTTTCATCACCCCAAATGCTGGACGTTGCTTTCCATTTGATGCAGGATAAATAACAACTAAAGGTACACCATTATGAAACACAGTTAAGGGAGTTTTGGTATTTTGAATTTCAGTAAATAGCTCTTGTAATGCTTGCGGTAGCTCGGCGGTACTTAGTTGTCCCATACTTAATTCTATACCTATATTGGTCTTCCAATTTATAACACATCATTGTAATTAACAGACAATTCGCTTTCTACAGAACAACTAATAAAACCTGATTCTTCTAAAAGTTCAAAGTTTCTTTTCTTGTTTTGCGTTAGATTTTAATAATAGTTAGCGATCGCTCAACCAATTTACTCCAACTTCGAGCTTAGTTAGGTTTAAGTTTGACCTTCAGAGGATGAACCTTGAGCTTATTTACTTCAGGTTTGAGCTTCGGATATGCGATCGCTGAGGCTTGAACCGTCATTAATGATGTTTTAAACACGATCTAGAAAAAATAAGAACTAAGAAACTAAGTAGGGAACAGCTAAAATAAGCTAAGAGTCGTGAAATTAAGAGGACGCTTATGATTATTCCATTACCAGAAACAACACCAACTATAAAATCATCAGTCAATGTATTTATCAAAAATGAATCTGATGGGAAAGTTAGCGCGATGGTTTTGGGTTTACCTGAGTGGCGTGTTGAGAGTAGCGATCGCCAATCCGCTCTTGCCGATCTACAGAAATTAGTAATGACATCATTTACAGGTGCTGAGGTTGTTTCATTAGAGATAGAAATCCCACAGACTGAACATCCGTGGTTACGTTTTGCTGGAGTATTTAAGGACGATCCATATTTTGAGCAGATGCAGGAAGATATTGCCTCATATCGACGAGATAAGGATACAGAGTTTTCGGAATATCATCAATTTGACATAGAAAAGGAATAATCTCTATGCCACTATGGATTCTTGATACCGATCATATATCTTTGTATCAACGCGGACATCGTACAGTTATCGATCAGGTAATTTCTCTCAGTCCTAAAAATCTAGCGGTTACGGTGATCTCAATTGAAGAACAAATGTACGGGAGGTTAAACGAAATTAAAAAAGCTAGTTCTTCTACTTCATTAATATCTTCATATTCTAGGCTAGCTCTTACTGTTGACTACTACAACAGCGTTCAGGTTCTACCGTTTGATTTGATTGCTCAGCAATGTTTTGAGGAGTTGGTACTCCAAAGGATTCGAGTTGGAACCCAAGATTTACGAATAGCCGCGATCGCTTTGTCTGTAGATGGAACAGTTGTATCGCGTAATCATAAGGATTTTAGTAAAGTGCCAAATCTACAATTAGAAAACTGGGCGATCGCTGAGGTTTAAAGTTTGATCGCTCAACTAAATCACCTCAACTTTGAGCTTGATCAACTTCAACTTTGAGCTTGTGTAAGTTCAGGTTTGAGCTTCAGAAGGTGAGCCTTGAGCTAATTTATCCCAACTTTGAACTTAATTT
>CASBQR010000037.1 GCA_949127865.1 Synechococcales cyanobacterium PMM_0082 | reverse complement strand
GCGATCGCTTCAGCTTCATCTACACTAATAATCCCAACTTGTCCTAGCATTTTGGCGTGAGCTTGCGATCCAGTAATGTCATATTCAATTAAGGCTATATCAAAACTAATACTGGCATTTAAACGGGCGATCGCTGGATGAAGTGCAGTTTCAAAACGTTGGCTCCAAGGCTGTGGGGTATTTGTCATGGGTAGAAGGTTAGATTTAGGCTAGATTATCTCATGATTTTTCAATGATTAACTTTACTTTTGCACTTTTACGCAGCATCAGTTGCCATAGTTGCTTCTTGGAATTGAATAATATCTTTACGAGGATCGACATCACTCACTTTTAAGTTCAAATTTTCTCCCACATTTGCTGCACGGTGCATTTTAATCGGAATTTTGATACCGATATCTTCGAGTAAAATTAAACCAATCCGATCCTGTTCCTTTAGCCAATCTAGTAATACGGCTCTCCAGGCTTGATCTCGATATCGACGCAGATATTCCAAGCTCCAATAGCGCACAGTTTGCTTTTCCATTTGCGAGGCTTCATAAATGGCTGGATCAATCATACTCAAAAGATCTTGCAGAGATGATTCCGTAAAAGGCAGTGGCAACCCTGCAATATGTGCCTTAAGCTGAAAATGGATCAGTACATCACCATAGCGGCGAATAGGTGAAGTTACTTGGACATAGGCATCCAAGCCTAAACCTGCATGACGGGAGGGAAGGATTCCTACTTCACCTTTTTGCATACATCGCACCATCGCAAACTCCCTTACTGGTCCTGGGGGTAAAGATTGCAAGGTTTCCTCTGTTGGGAGCTCAGGCTGCCCTTGAAAACGGTAGGGTACGGGAATATTATGGGTTTGGGCATATTTTGCGGCAACTTCCCCAGTCAGAATCATCATTTCTGCCACAAGCTGGCGAGCGAAAGAGTTATCAATCACTTCTATATCTAATTGATCTTGATCGTGGGGAGCCGCTTTGATGATAGCTTCGGGGAGATTAATCGTAATTGAACCTTGGGACTGTCGCCAATTTGCTCTAAGTCTGGCATAGTGTGCGATCGCTTCTAAGTCTGCCTCAACCGATAAAGCTAACATCTCTTGGACATCTTCGTAGGTTAAACGATAGCTAGGTTTAATTAGGGTTGCATGGATCTCAAAGTGTTCAACTCCACCAAATTCATCTAATTCCACGGCAAAGGATAGAGCATGACATATTTGCCCCTGAATTAAACTCATCGCTCCCGTTGCCAGTGCGGGCGGGAACATGGGAATCATACCTGTAGGGAGATAGATCGTAGTTCCTCTTTTTCTCGCCTCTCGGTCTAAAAT
The DNA here is from genome assembly GCA_949127865.1 of Synechococcales cyanobacterium PMM_0082. Lineage (GTDB taxonomy): Bacteria > Cyanobacteriota > Cyanobacteriia > Pseudanabaenales > Pseudanabaenaceae > PCC-7502. The sequence continues at coordinate 4,344 of CASBQR010000037.1, read as the reverse complement.
ATCATTGGGTTCCAGCCATCGGGTCGGATCGGCAATATGAATCCACAGGCGTTGTTTACCACTGGCTAAAGTTTCAACACTCAAACCGTCATCAATTTCCGTAGTGCTTTCATCATCAATCGTGTAAACATGAAGATGGGTTAAATCCAATCGCTGCATTGGATCTGGTTTAGGATTCTCAATGGTGGATTTAGTATGGTTGAGCACATCGGTAGGAAACTTGGTAGGAATCTGGCTTCGCAGCAAATTTAGGTTTTCGTGATTTGTCCAAATTCCTAAGTCTACCAAAAGCTGAAAGGCAGATACTTCACTGCGAGTGCGCTTTAAGGCTGAGAGATATTCAAAGGCTGTTGATTTGTCTGATGCTTCATCACCATGAATGGCAAAACGTTCTATGCTTTCTAGGCGAAGGCGATCGCTATTTGTCCACTCCACAGTATTTCCATTAATCCGATCGCGCATTTTTTGGATAAAACTTTCTACCTCTTGGGCGCGTGCCTGAGCGATTTGATTCTGATGCTTGAGGTCGGCAACTTGAGCAGGGGGACGAGGTTCATACACAGTTCCCTTTTGTTTGAAATAGAGCTTGTCATCACTAAGCAAGCAATGGGCAGCGTAGGAAGTCGCAGGTTTAACATCGCTAAATAGCAGATTTGCCAACTGTTCGGGTGTGACCGATTGCCCCTCTAAAATTTCCCACGCTACTTCAAGGCTGGAGGGATCTAGGTATTCTTGTACCTGTTGAAAGAAAGTTTGAATTTGTTTAACCGTAAATCGGGGCGGCTCCCCTGCATTGGTGACGACATAATCAATTTGGCGAGGATGGAGAATATGGGGTGTCCCATTTTCATCAATTACCTGTAAATGCTTTTTACCTTCGAGTCGATCTACTACAGCTAGACGGCGATCGCCATGTAACTGAAACTCAACCATTGTCCCCTTTTCCACAAATGCCCCTTTATGGTTGCAATTAATTTATTCCAAGTTTAATTTTACGTCTTTATTACTCAGGAATTTCACCAAAGCGATCGCGGTATTTTTTTAGTATTTCTTCTAGCTGTTCTTTAGCCAAGCGTTCATGTTGCCAGATCGCTTCCGCCCTAATTACCCGTTCTTGAGCAGTGGGAAATTTCACCCCTGAGCGATCGTTCCAATACATCCACTCTCGCCGCCAACTGCCTAGATTTCCAAGTTTGCAGCCAATTCCCAATTCAACCTCTGTCAGCCGTACCATTTTCCCGTCTGGCAATAAAGCCATCGATGGTACAAGTTCATATTTCCCGTCAACTAGTTTATAAACTTCTAAGGATTGATGGCTTTTGTCCAAACCTCGTCTTCCATTAGTGTTAATACAACTAAAATTGTAAATCACATAATAGAGAATCCCTAAAGCTTCATATTTTTTGAATTTGGTATCGTACTCACCGTTATATTTTTGGGAAACCACCTCTAAAACTAAAATTGGTAAAACCTGTTCTTGCCAAAGCACATAGCTCAAGCGTCCACCTTCACCCGTATCTCTGGGTACACCTAAAGCCAGAAAACCATCGGGAATAATTACTTTAGATTTAGCAGGCTCTTTAATATTAGGCTCGTAATAGATGCCCATATCCACACCCCAAAACCAATCAGAACGCTCTGCCCAGATATCTCTGAGTAAGTTCAGGAGCATATTCGGAATATCATTTTGCAGTTCATTATCCACAGGCGTTTCATCAGAGTCTGGTAAGTCCTCCGCTGTCGGCAGATTACGGTATTCCGAAGATACAGTCACCATTTGTTTTGCATTTTAAATTACGGTTTATTCTGGCATAGTTCTAATACAATCATCGAAAATTTGGGTAGAAACCCTGTCCTTTTAGGATAACTTTGTGTTAAGCTGATTGCGGTCATTGACCCACCCGAGACGCATGGATTCAGACAGCCTAACGAGCGAAGTCCAGTTGAACTGGCGGCGCAGAAAAATCGGTAGACCGAGAAAAGCTTGAGAGGCAATGGTAAACATCCTTGAAAGACATAAACTAAATAAGTTTTTGACTGTTTCTAAAACCGCAGGGCTTGCGGGGTTAGTCTGTGGAGCGAACATAAGACCAAATCTCTTTGAGGGTGGAGGCAGTTGCTATGAAGCAGAAAAACCAAGAAGTGATTCTTGGGATCGCCGTTGCTTTAGCTCGGTGAGCATGTCAAGGCATAATACTCAGACTTCTTAGCTAATAGACATACGCAAATGCAGGAAATCCTACAATCTACTGTAGATGGCATTGCCTTGGGCAGCATTATCGCCCTAGCAGCAGTTGGACTGACTCTAACTTATGGGATTTTAAGACTCCAAAACTATGCCCACGGTGATGTTTTAACCCTTGGGGCCTACGTTGCTCTTTTTGCCAATACGGTGCTGAAATTTAATATTTGGCTTTCATTTGCGATCGGTTGCGTAGGGGCAGTCCTATTTTTATTAATTTGTGAAAAAATTTTGTGGGCGGGACTGAGGAAAAAACGGGCAAGTGAGACAACGATGCTGATCGTCTCTGTGGGTTTAGCTTTGGTAATGCGTAACGGCATTATTTTAATTTGGGGAGCGTCACCACAAAAGTACGATTTGCCGACATACCTCGCCATAAATTTTATGGGATTGATCATTACTCGTAATCGCTTAGTTGTAGTTGCGATGGCGATCGCTGCCATTATTGGACTGTACTATCTATTGCAAAGTACTAAAATAGGTAAGGCTATGCGGGCAGTGGCAGATAATCCTGAATTAGCAAGGGTTACGGGGATTAATGTTGATAGAGTGATCCTGTGGACTTGGATTATTGCTGGTACACTCACAGCTCTTGGCGGGGGAATGTATGGACTAATTACTAATGTACGCCCGACTATGGGTTGGTTTTTGATTTTACCGATGTTTGCTTCTGTAATTTTGGGTGGTGTGGGCAATCCCTACGGGGCGATCGCTGGGGCGATGATTATCGGAATTGCTCAGGAAGTAAGTACAGTCTGTCCTGCAAGTTTGGGGGATTTAGCCAAATACTGCATTGGTACCGAGTATAAAATCGGTGTAGGCTTATTAATTATGGTTTTGGTGTTGCTATTTAAACCTCAAGGATTGTTTAAGGGTAATTCTTAAAACCTTTTTAGCTTTTTGCCATAATTAATTTAACTCAATTCAATTATAGCGCTTTGATTTCAAACCCGCCACAAAAGAGGGCGGAAGAGTGAAGCCCCGTAATGGTTTTTATTTTTCTATCTGTAGCACGTTTGATCGGAATTCGCTGTAAAAAGAAAGGCAGGCGAAATGATGGACGGATCGGTTTTAACTAAAAAGGCACTTGAGCTTAGCGCGGTGGAAAAAGTTTATCTAATTGATGCGTTGTGGTCAAGCCTAGACTCGTCCGAACAAAAGGAAATTGATCGGGCTTGGGTACAAGAATCACAAATCCGCCTGAATGCTTATTATGCTGGAGATTTAGCCGCTACAGATGGAGAAGACGTTTTAGCAACCGTCAAAGCTTCCCTCAAAGTTCATGAACTTTAAATTTTTATCCCCAGCCACTTCAGAGCTGCAAACGGCAGCCGATTTCTATGAGAAACAAGCTCAAGGTTTAGGATATGAATTTCTGGATGAGGTACGATCCACAATCGACAAGATTATTAGAAATCCCCAAGCATAGACTACCTTGAATAAAGAAATCAGACGTTGTAGAGTCCATCGTTTTCCTTACGGAATTATTTACACGATTTCAGATGAGTTAATTATGATTATTTCTGTAATGCACCTTAACAGATACCCTCAAGCTTGGCAAAAGAATTTATAGGGTAAAATACGGGCGTAATCAATCTAAATTTAATCAATCTAAGTAAGTTACATAAAACTTAACGACTTGGGAATAGACAGAGGCGATCGCCTTGGATTACGCTAGATGCCATTACTCGTTATTTTAATATTTATTATGACAATCCAACGTGGTTCCACAGTTCGCATTCTGCGTAAAGAGTCCTACTGGTATCGTGATTTAGGTACAGTTGCATCCATCGACAAAAGCGGCATCATTTACCCTGTAATTGTCCGTTTTGATAAGGTTAACTACTCTAATATTGCAACTAATAACTTTGCGATCGATGAAGTGGAAGAAGTAGCTCCTCCTAAAAAATAAGCTAAGAAATAAATAGAGCAATTAAATAGATTAATTAAGTCTGGGGTGCGATCGCTTCAGATTTTTTTTGAGAACTCATAGATAATTATGACAAAGTATTAATAAAACTAGCAATTATAAATTCAAAAAATTGATTGCTTAGAATCGCTATTCCAATAGGGTTTAATAATTATTTGTAAAAGGCTTGTTG
>CASBQR010000036.1 GCA_949127865.1 Synechococcales cyanobacterium PMM_0082 | reverse complement strand
ACTGCCTTTGCTTTGGCTTTCCATGTATCTAATTCCGCACCTCTACCTATTACCTTTAGATCGGCATCCCACTCAGGATTGGCACAAAGCTGTTGCCATACAGCAAATAAAGTATCAAAGCCTTTACGGCGATCACCCAAAGCTCCAATAAATACTACTGCCTGCTTATCTATATCCCAACCTAGTTCTTGTTTGATTGTTTTTTTTTGATCTGGGGTGGGAGGATAAAATACCGTGGGGTCATTACCGAGATATATGGTTTGAATCTTTTGGGCTGGGATGTTTAGATTAAGCTGTAAATCCTGTTTAGTTTTTTCCGAGTTAGCGATCGCTACATTTGCTAGTTGTAATGATTTTTGTTCTGAGTCTAAGGATAGCTGATGGGAAATTTTACCTTTGAGCTTTTGCAGGCTATTTGTAGAGATATCTGGCACATAAGCAGCATGGACATAGTGAACCCAATTTACCCCTCCCCAGAGGCAATTCCCCCCATTAACCAAGACTTTCCCGCCTTGTTCTGTGATTTTTTTGGCATAAAATCTCCCATACCAATCTAATAAGGGACTGCCCAGTAAATAGGAATTTAGGGGTTTAGGTACAGGATGCCAAATTACATTATCTCTAGTTCTTAACTCTGGATCAACTTCATGGGCAACCAAAAGCATTTCATGTCCTTGGCGGGAAATATAATCAGCTAAGGCAAAGTTTGCCCGATCCATACCGCCAGTTTTAACCAAGTCGGCTGTAACTATTAGATACTTCATACTAACTTTGTCTGGTGGTTGCTGCTGTATAAAAGGCTATATTCAAAATCCAAAATTCCATACCACCCTGTCCAATGAATAGTGGGTAGTTAAAAGTCGTAGCCATAGCTCCGACATCGTATGCCAAAATTAAAGAGCCCCAGATTATTAACTCAGGTTTAACTGCCCGATTGATAATTGACCAAATTGCTTGCATTGTCACAAGAATCGCCCCAACATAGACAATAATCATCGGAATACCACCATCCACTAGCCAAGCTGTCCATTGAATTTCCACCCAAAGTGGACGGATCATGGGATTAAAGCGATCGCCAAAATACCCCCCAATCGGACCCCATCGACCTAGACCAAACCCCAAAGGATTGGTAAATGCCCACTCGATAGTAGAATCCAGAAAACCGCCACGATTCTCATAATAAACTTCTCCTGCGCTTTTGGCGGTTAAAGTCGATACTCGATCGGTGGTTGATTCCCCCCCAATCCTTGCTGCCCAAGCAAATGCCGACAAGCCAATTCCTGTGGCTACTGGAGCGAGCCATGTTACCTTTTGTAACTGCCCTTGTCTAATTAAGAAGGCAAAAAAGGCAATTAAACAAATAATGGCCACAACTAAAATTGATCGCACTTGGGATAGATAAATACAAAAGAAGCCAGCAGTAGCACTGAACAAACAAATTAGTCTTACCACTAAATTCGTCTGAGAAACAGCAATGCCAGCACTCAGTAATAAGGCATAAAATCCTGCGGTAGCTGCTCCGCCGGGGGTATCGGTTAATCCTTGGGGACGAAATACAGTTTCGCCATTCGCTAGGACTATCTTAAGATTTTCTCCGCCAAATACACTACCTTGAATTGCAGTCGAAAGTTCAGTCTGAAATTGCCCAGGGTAGAGTACTTGGAGAGTGCCAACAATCGAGCTAATAGTATGAAAACCCCAAATAATTAAAATTAACCAATAAAAACTCTTAAGGTTGATATTTAGTCTGGTTACCCAAAAAACAGGAGCGATAATACCAAGATACAGAGCGCATTGGGCTAAACCAGCGAGGAGCGTACTCATGTCTGGGTGAAAGAAGAACTCTAGAATCATGATCACCATTACTGCGATCGCCCAGTTTACAGAAGGATGCTTGCGTCCATTACGAGGAATAAGAAATAAGAAAGCAATACTAATCGCAAAGCTGGCTACGCGCATTACTACCCTTGCTGCGCCAAATACTGGAAATAACAGCATGATCTGCAATATAAACTGCCCGATCATAAAATAATGGAGCGCTCCCAATGCATTTGCTGGTGAATTAATTGGGGTGACTAGCCTATTTACTCTCATGTTGATAAATGGTTTATTGGCTAAATTAGTGGACTTAGTATTTTCGGAATCTTAGTTTTAGTGATCTGTCTGTAAGTTGTGACTATTTCCATCATGTTTGGTCATGAGTAAGCATACAAATTGATTATATTTCAGTAATTATTTTGGAAATTTGACACAGTTTTGATAATTATTGTGAATAAATTGCTCAAATGTATATAAATTAAAGGTTTTAGCTATACACAATGCCTATGTTGCCACTAGAATAAACTATTGAAAATCATAGCCTATAGGAGTTTCATAAAAATATGAATAAAGGTGAATTAGTCGATGCGATCGCCAAGAAAGCCAGTGTCAACAAAAAGACTGCTGACGAAGTGCTAACCGCTACATTAGAAGCAATTGTAGAAGCTGTTTCTACAGGAAGTAAGGTGACTTTAGTTGGTTTTGGCTCTTTTGAACCTCGCCGCCGTGAAGCCCGTGAGGGACGCAACCCTAAAACCACTGAAAAAATGACAATTCCAGCTACCACTGTTCCTGCTTTTTCGGCAGGTAAGTCATTTAAGGAAAAAGTTGCTCCTCTCGAAATTCCTGCCAAAGCCTAATTAGCTTTAATACTTTCACTAACTAGGGTAGATATTTATGTCTTCCCTAGTTCTCTAGTTTGAAATTAAAGCGGTAATTTTTACAGATATCTATCAATCAAGTTCATAGATGGCAATAATTGTTCAAAAATATGGTGGCTCTTCTGTAGCTGATGCTGATCGGATTAAAGCAGTAAGCGATCGCATTAAAAAGACTGTAAATCAAGGCAATCAGGTAGTAGTAGTAGTCTCGGCAATGGGAAAAACTACCGATAATTTGATGAAATTAGCTAATTCTCTATCTGATCAGCCCTGCGGTCGAGAATTAGATTTATTACTAGCTGCTGGGGAACAAATTAGTATTTCCTTGCTGGCAATAGCTCTACAGACAATCGGGGTGCCAGCGATCGCCCTCACTGGACATCAGGTAAGGATCATTACTGAAAATATCCATACAAGGGCAAGGATCTTGGCTATTGAAACCTCTCGGATCAAAAATGAGCTTGAACAAGGTAAAGTTGTGGTTGTTGCCGGTTTTCAGGGCGTGGCTGCAAATTTCCACGAAATAACTACCCTAGGACGGGGTGGCTCTGATACTTCGGCAGTAGCGATCGCCGCCGCTTTACAAGCAGATCTGTGTGAAATCTATACCGACGTACCAGGAATTTTAACGACAGATCCCCGCTTGGTACCAAATGCTCAACTAATGAAGGAAATTAGCTGTGATGAAATGCTAGAAATGGCAAGTCTAGGCGCAAAAGTTCTGCATCCAAGGGCAGTGGAGATTGCTCGCAATTTTGGCGTAAAGTTGGCAGTCCGCTCTAGCTGGCTCGATGATGAGGGCACCTTCGTCACTTCCCCTAAATTTGCCAGTGGTAACCTCCAAACTATAGAAGTAAATAGATTTGTCGATGGGGTCTGTATTGATCAAGATCAAGCCAAAATTGCCCTACTGCACATCCCCGATCGCCCAGGTATTGCCTCCAATCTATTTGGAGCTTTTGCCAACGCAGGTATAGACGTGGATTTAATTGTGCAATCGATTCAAAAACAAGCCGTTGATGATGAGCATTTTAATGACATTGCTTTTACCATAAGCAAAAAAGATTTAGAGCGATCGCAAACCTTAGTCAAAAGCTTAAACCTCGGAGCTAAACGCATAATTATCGAGGATCAGATTTGCAAAGTTAGTATCATTGGCGTGGGTATAGTCGGTAGACCTGGTATAGTCGCCAAGATGTTCTTAGCTCTGGGACAAGCAGGCATTAATATTCAATTGATTGCTACCTCAGAGATTAAAGTTAGTTGCGTAATTGCCGAATCTGATGCCGAGAAAGCGATCGCTACTTTACAGAAAGATTTTGATGTTTCGATTTGTCCGATCATAATACCTGTGCCAACTGCCAAAATTCCTGTTAAAGGCGTGGCATTAGACCTAAATCAGTCACAATTAGCAATTTTACGAGTTCCCGATCTCCCCGGAGTTGCCGCCAGTTTACTCGAACAACTAGCCAGTCGCGGCGTGTGTGTGGATATGATTATTCAATCCCAGTCCGAGCAAAATTCCAATGATATTGCCTTTACTGTCCCTAGCACTGATTTGCATTTAGCAGAAACAGTTTTACAACAAGCAGCGTCAAAGCTAGGATACCGTGATGTCATTAGTGATAGAGCGATCGCCAAAGTTAGTATAGTAGGCACAGGCATGATTCAACATCCAGGTATTGCTGCTCGTATGTTTAACGCCCTAGCCCAAGCAAATATCAATATTGAAATGATTGCGACCTCCGAAATTAAAGTTAGTTGTGTAGTCCGCCAAGACTTAGCGATCGAGGCTTTACGAGCTATCCATGCCGAGTTTAATCTCGATGGAAATGACAAGATTTCAATTGGTTCTACCCAAGTTTTCGCAAATTAATATGTCCTCCGATCAACCTAATTCGACGCAATCCAAGCTGGTTAACCTAGCCAAAGAATATTTACCTACCCTAGCTGTGGCAGGACTAATCGTGTTTGTGGTGCGATCTTTTATTGCCGAACCCCGCTACATTCCTTCTAGTTCTATGGAGCCGACCCTCCAGATTAATGATCGGCTAATTATTGAAAAGCTATCCTACAGATTTCGCAAACCAGAGCGGGGAGAAGTTGTAGTTTTTAACCCACCTGCGGTACCAGTTGTTCCCGATGCCAGTTTAGTTTATATCAAGCGGTTAGTTGGCTTACCGGGCGATCGCATTTCCATTCGAGATGGCAAAGTATTTGTAAATGATCAGGCTCTAAATGAACTTTATATTAAAGAGGCTCCAGACTATACCTTACCCACCCTCAACCCTGAGCAATGCCCAAACTGTTTTATCCCTAATACCGTTATGCCCAAGGGCAAGACCTTAAGTTTTACGGTTCCCCCTAATAGTTACTGGATGATGGGTGACAATCGTAATAACAGCCTTGATTCCCATGCGTGGGGATTTTTACCCGAAACAAATATAGTCGGTAGAGCCTTCTTTCGCTATTGGCCCCCCGACGATCGCTTTGGAGAATTAGTTACACCCCAATATCAAAACTTGCCCTCACCAATAACCAAAAAGTAGTCTATCCTGAAGCTCTAGTTAAAACCGCTTCCATATTTGAAATAAAAGAGGTTCCAGCTACCACTGCACTACAGAGATGATAACAATCGTCTGTTTGTTTATAGGTAGTTTGAAATCCAGTTCTAAGTTGCTGATCATCCATCACCCAGTAGCGTTGAATAATAGATGCGGGTGCCACCCAACCTTCGCCCTCAATCTTGCCCATGGCGCTATGCTGCAAAACAAACGAAAATCTCCGTTCATCTGGATCAAGTCGTCCCTTATAGGTAAATGTTTGTTCGGGGAAATTGGCTTCGGGAAAGGTTAATTTTGTTGCCATCGTAAACCAGTCGTCCTTTGTCCAAGTTATAAGGGTACGACCTGTAACGGGAGTAGGTTCAGCTTTACGTTCTGTATAAGTTCCTTCTAGCTTCCAGCGCCCTGATTCCAGCAAAAATGTGTGATCCATCAGATTGTGCCTCCAACCCAGATCCTAAGTCCCCAGAATATAACTAAAAGTAAGCCAAGCACGAAATCAATCCCCATGAATTTTAGGTCAGTCCAACGGACTTGATGTTGGTTTGGAGTGGTAAATCCCCTTACTTCCATGGCGTTAGCAGTTTGATCCGCACGGATAAAGAGGTTATCTACCAGCCGTTCTGCCACAACTAACCAAAGTGAAATCGCTCGTTTGTAGCCTAATTTTTTCCAATTAATCGCCCTTGTGCGGACTGCTCTAATTAAATTTTGAATTTCTTCCAGTACTAAAGGCACAAACCGTAAAGCCAAGGTTAAAGTTAGGGTGATTTCGATAACTGGAACTTTTAAGCGTTTTAGGGGAGAACTCAAGGTGCTAATGGCGGTGGTAATTTCCTCAGGTGAAGTTACTAATAAATAGAGGGTAGGGGCATAGAGAAATGTGAAAATTAATGCCCCAACTCTAACTCCTACATCTAGCGATCGCCTACTGACTTGAACTCCACTAAATTTCCATGCATATTGATAATTTGTCGGCTGGGGTAAAGTCACTTCAGGAATAGGACGGCGCGGTTGATGAGTCACATTTAAACCATCGGCAGAAAAAGCAACTAAAGAAAATACCAAGGCACTTAGCACTAAGATCAACGCCATTTGTTGCTTCCATACTCGTTCAGGAATGCCCGCAGTCAAAGTAATCACAACTAAGATCACCACTACCCCCAGCCGCCAAAACGGATTTGCTAAGGTCGGAGATAGTAAAAAAGTTAAAAGCCAAAATAGCTTAATCCTCGGATCAATTTTGTGAAGCCAAGTAATAGGTTGCTCTAAATACAGACCAATAACTAGCGATCGTAATATATCCATCAATAATTAACTATGTACATAGGTTTCTAAGTTTTCGATCTTATTTTTGAGTACCGAATAATTACTTAAAGATCACTATATTAGGAAGGCTCTCAAATTTAGCTTAACTTCGTAGAGATCTTGAGCGGTTTACTCCCTTCCCAGTTCAATTAACTATATTTTTACAGTAGGAAGGGAGTAGCTTCTATTTTGAGCTAAACCTTTACGCTGGAATATGGCTTAAAACATGACGAGTGGCATGCAGAGTTGCCTCTACATCTGCCTCAGAATGTGCCAAAGATGTAAATCCTGCCTCAAACTGCGATGGTGCTAAATATACCCCTTGCTCTAGCATGCCTCGATGAAATTTACTAAATTTTGCTAAATCAGAGGTCTTAGCATCGTTGTAGTTATAGACTTGCTTATCTGTAAAGAATAACCCAAACATCGCCCCAATTTGATTGCCTGTGGCGGCATGACCAGTTTCGTGAGCGATCGCTAGCATTCCGTCGGCTAGTCTTTTGGTTGTGGCTTCTAGTTTGGCATAACTACCAGTTTGTTTAAGTAGTTCTAGGGTTTTAATCCCTGCGGTCATGGCGATCGGATTACCCGAAAGAGTTCCCGCCTGATACATATTTCCAGCAGGAGCCACCATTTCCATAATTTCCCTGCGCCCACCGTAGGCACCCACAGGCAAGCCGCCACCGATGACTTTACCTAGACAAGTTAGGTCGGGAGTCACGCCAAATCGTTCCTGTGCGCCGCCATAGGACACCCGAAAACCTGTCATGACTTCATCAAACACTAAAAGGGCATTATTCTCGTGGGCGATCGCTTTCAAGCCTTCCAAAAATCCAGGTTTAGGAATAATACAACCAGCATTGCCGACCACAGGTTCAATAATGATTCCTGAGATTTGCCCTTTATTTGCCTCAAATAATGCCTTTACTGCTTCCAAATCATTATAGGGAGCCGTGAGGGTATCCGCAGTTGTAGATTTAGGTACACCAGGAGAGTCAGGTAAACCCAAAGTCGCCACCCCAGACCCCGCTTGCACCAAGAACATATCGGCGTGACCGTGGTAGCAGCCTTCAAACTTGATGATTTTATCTCTACCTGTGTAGGCACGCATTAACCGCAATACGGACATACAAGCTTCGGTGCCAGAGCTGACAAACCTGACCATTTCAATACTGGGCACAGCTTCAATCACCATTTCTGCCAAGATATTTTCTAAAACACAGGGCGCACCAAAACTTGTGCCTTTGTAGGTAGCTTTAACGATCGCTTCGATCACGACAGGATGAGCATGACCGACAATAGCGGGACCCCAACTGCCAATGTAGTCAATATATTTGTTACCATCCACATCCCAAGCGTAGGCTCCTTCAACATGATCAAAGACAATTGGTTCACCACCTACGGATTTAAAAGCTCTGACGGGTGAACTGACACCTCCGGGCATCAGATGTTTAGCTTGATTAAAAATTTCTTGGGATTTGGTTGTATTAAAAGCTGTAGGAAAAGTTGAAGCTGTCATATTATTTGAATGAGAATTAAATCTTAAAGTCCAAAGGTTAATCTTTATCTAAATTTTACTTAATCTATAGTTCAAAGCGACTAAAGACAAAGGTTTCTTAATACAAATCTTAGCCAAAAGCTAAAAATAAGGTGTGACAACATCAAAAAGTAAGTGAGTTTTGGATTATTTAGGAGATCTCATCCTCAAAATTCTATATCTTTGATTTAGAAGCAAATTGTAATTTCCCTGATCGATTCCAGCTAAATTTGCTGATTACTGGTAAATTTTTAACTGACTTAGCTAAAATCCAAATTAAAATAGGCATAGAGTATGTTTGCAGTTTGATGGCGATGTCAGGGTAAGTTAACAGGTCAATCGGTAAAAATCTATGTCCCACTTCACAACGATCAAAGTTGAAATTAAAAATGGGGAGATCCTACGGCAAAGCCTTGAAGAATTGGGCTTTAAGGTCAAGCGTCAAACCCTTGTCAGAGGTTATATGGGCAATAGAGTTGAAGCTGAATATGTAATTGAGCAGGATCATGGCTATGATTTGGGCTTTCGTCGCCACGGAGAAACCTATGAATTAATTGCTGATTTTTGGGGCGCAATGATCGATCCGCAGGATTTTGTCAAGTTAGTTACGCAAAAGTACGCCCATAATTCCCTGTTGGCAACGGTTAAAAATCAAGGCTATGCGATCGAGCAACAAGAAATATTAGAAGATGGCACTGTCAGAGTAGTGGTTGGCAAATGGTTATAAGTTCTCATTATCGGCTCGTTAATGCCCATATTCCTTTGTGCCTGCTGCCGTCCCTGCGCTTGAGTTCGCAGCAGATTACTAATATCACTAAAGAAGGGTTAATCTGTTGTGATTTAGAGATCAAAGCGGGAAAGATTATCGGCATTTATCCCTCAGAATCTGCTCCCACTGACAATTTGCTCCGTTGGGACTTAAAAAAAGGCATAGTTCTACCCTGCTTTGTGGATATGCATACGCATTTAGATAAGGGGCATATTTGGGAACGTACTCCTAATCCTGATGGCACCTTTAATAGTGCTTTAATTGCCGTGGGCAGCGATCGCTCTAATAATTACTCTAATAGTAGCTATGAAGATATTTATCGACGGATGGAGTTTGGCTTAAAGTGTAGTTATGCTCAAGGTACAAAGGCGATTCGCACCCATATTGATTGTCCTTCAACCCAGTTTGATTTAAGTTTGCAGGTGTTTGCAGATCTTCAAAAAGAATGGCGCGATCGCCTGACTTTGCAAGCAGTTTCTTTAGTTACCCTAGAGGACTACGATGGGGCAAGAGGAGAAATATTAGCGGATCGAATAGCTGATCTTGGTGGAATTTTGGGCGGAGTTCCCTATGCAAATCCCCACCTTGAAGCACAGTTAGATCGATTATTTAATTTAGCAAGCGATCGCCATCTCGATCTAGATTTACATACCGATGAGAATGATGATCCGAATTCCCATGCCTTGAAAGCTACGTCAGAGGCGGCATTACGCCATAACTTTAAAGGAAAAATAGTCTGTGATCATTGCTGTAGTCTTGCGGTTCAATCTGAATCTGAGATTAAGGAGACTTTGGCACTGGTAAAATCTGCCAAAATTGGCATTGTCTCTTTACCAATGTGTAATTTATACCTGCAAGATCGACAATCCATGCGAACTCCAAGGTGGCGGGGAGTAACTTTAGTCCATGAATTAAAACAAGCAGGAATTCCTGTGGCGATCGCTTCCGATAATGTCCGCGATCCCTTCTTTGCCTTTGGGAATCATGATGGTTTGGAAGTATTTTCAACAGCCGTGCGAATTGCTCACCTTGATACGCCCTACAGCGATTGGATTAAGGTGATTACAACTACACCATCGGAGTTAATGGGGCTAGAATCTAACTTTCTTGTCGCAGGTGCATCTGCTGATCTTGTTATCTTTAATGCCCGTTATTTTAGTGAATTACTATCTCGTCCCCAAAGCGATCGCTATGTCATCAGAAATGGAATTGCGATCGATACAACTTTACCAGATTATGCTGAATTAGATTAAGTGAAAGAACCAAAGATTACCTCGCCATCAAAGCAAATTGATAATGCAAATTGATTATGATTAGCAGTAAAAAAGATAATTCTAAATTAGTAACAACTCAGGTCAAAAAGAATTCAGACAAAAAGAGGATCATTGCGAAAGACATGTGTAAGAGCCCCCAATATACTAAGCCCTTGCTTTTTGAGGGTAGAGATATAGCCACGAATT
>CASBQR010000035.1 GCA_949127865.1 Synechococcales cyanobacterium PMM_0082 | reverse complement strand
TTACATCCGCTTCCGTCGCTTTTGTTGGTAATGCTAAGAATGCAGGTAATATCAACTTCAATACTACTAATGGGAATATCAACATCGGACGTGGAATTTTAGCTCCTTCCTTTTCACAGTTTGGACTGGCAGGAAATGGCGGGAATGTAACTATCAACGGTGGTGGCATTAGTAAAACTATTACAATCGGCACTTTGACCGTACCTGGAGTTCCTAGTTTATCGGGCAGCATCAATACTTCTGCTCAGTCCAGTATTAATAGCTTGAATGCTGGAAATATCACGGTTACGACATTAGGTAATATCACTACTGGAGACCTGAATTCTACAAGCGTTGGTAATACTGGTTCTTTGCTTGGAGGAGATATTACTCTGACTTCCACAAATGGGGCGATCGCTACGGGCTTTATTGATAGTAAATCTAAATCTATAGGTTTAGTGGGAACTAGTGGAAATATCTTAGTAAATAGTCTTGGGAATATCACCACGGGCAATCTCACAGCTAATAATGCCAATGTTAATATTTCTAGTACAAATGGGGCGATCGCTACTTCCGATATTGATACAAGTTCAGTGAATGGTGGGGGAACAGTTAACCTTACTGCCGCTACGGATATTAAAGTTGGAAACCTTGATACTTCCTCACAATTATCCGTAGATTCGGGTTCAGCAATTACTCAAAAAGGTGGGGATGTTAACTTAACTGCTGGGAAGAGCGTGACTAGCGGAAATATTACCACTAGTTCCTTTGCTAGTTCTCAACTGGCTACCACAAATAGCAGTGGCGTACTCAGCACAGTTGCCAGTAACAATGGCGGAAATGTGAGCATTCAAGCGGGAACGGATGTAAAAGTGAATGGTAATATTTCAACCAATTCTGGAGCATTTTTAGCTGGACAATTCGCCAGCCCCAGCAACATTGCGGGCAAGATTAGCATTACCACAGGCTCATTGGTGAATGTCAATGGATTTTTATTCTCTGGTGGCGCCCAAAAAGGAGGAGATATTATCATAAATGCCGTTGGAGATATTGCGATCGCTAATCAAGTTGCATCTGGATCTGAGGCTGGCTTTACGGGTGTTGATACCCTTCTGCTTAAGGGCGGTGATGTTAAATTTACTTCTACAGCAGGCAATATCACCCTTGGGGTTAGCACCCTTGGGAATAGTATCAACACAAGTTCTGATGTAACTTCTACTCTCAATGCCACTAGCGGTAATGGTGGAGATATTACCTTGACAGCGGCGGGAAACATCACCACTGGAAATCTAGTTACAAGTAGTAAGGCTACCGCAGGGACTGGATTGACGGCAATTACTGGGAATGCGGGCAAGATTACGATTAACTCAGGACTAGGAATTACTACGGGTAATATCACAACCCAATCAATTACCAAGGGTGGAGATGTTAGGCTTACTGGCAATCAGGCGATCACCACTAGCGATATAACTTTAAGTGGCGCAAACCTAGCGATCGCTGGCGGTGTAATCACAACGGGGAATATTAATACTACCAAGATAATTAGTCAAGGCGGCAATGTTAATCTCACAGCATCCACAGGCGGGGTTAGAGTGGGAACTATCAATACTACAGGTACTCCCAAGGGTGGCTCTGTTAACATTAATGCCATAGGAAATATTACTGCAACCAAAATCGATACAGGTAACTTAGGAGCTAACCGCACAGAATGGCTTGCGGCAGGGGATATTAATCTTGCTAGTACAAATGGTGAGATTTTGATCCCTACCCTTGGTGCTGTAATCACTTCGGGAGATATTAGCATTGGTATTCGAGGGGCTGGAGATTTAAACCCTATAACTGCTAATCGCGATGGCGTAGGTTTATTATTAGACGGCGTAGGAGATGCCCTTTCCCCTGGGTGTTTATGTGAAGGGTTTGGAGTATCAGGTAACGGTATTGCAGGTGGGGCATCTCCTGATAACCCTAGCCCCGGCAACTTAAAAATTACTAACTGGAGTTCTACACCTACTACTGTTTCTACAACAACTGTGATTGGCAGTTTGCCAAATTTAAAAATTAATCAAAGCTATGCTCCATCAGCAGAAACTACAGCTTTATTTAGAAATCAAGTCACAATTACCAATACAGGTACTTCCACTATTAATGATGTTAGATATAATCGCACCCAAGATTGGGATGTACCGCCCACAGAATTTAGAGAATTTGTGACAGTACAAGGACGGGAACGGGCTGCTAATGTCATTTATTCTAGTAATGATGGCTTTGGTGACGTTAATCCTTTAGCTACGAATACCGCCATTACTCCATCAACTCTTAATCGAGACTTTGTTAATAATGGACCTCTAGATCAAGGTTCAGCCTTTACTTTTGGTTTCGGTAATCTTAGCGGTGGCAATAAGCAAGTATTTAATATCTTTTATGGAGGAGCTAGAAGTTTATCTAATGCAGGTGCGGCTTTAAACGCAGTTGGGGCTGAAGTGTATTCCTTGGGGTTGTCATCAGGGGTGAATGCGGCGGGAGTAGGAAATCAAATTACTGGTAGCCCTGCCACCTTTATCTTTGCTTTTTCTGGAGTAGGTGGAGTTCCCACGCCTTTACCAAATCCGAATCCTCCTCCTGTTCCAAAGCCACCTATCCCACCTATTCCCCCTGTTCCAAAGCCACCCATCCCACCGACACCTCCTTTTTCGTCCAGACCACCAATTAATGAGACTCCTCCAACTCTTCCCACCATTTCTTTATTTACAAGAGATCTAGTTGAAACTGCCAGCGCTGAGATCCTCCAAGATTTGGAAAAAGCTACTGGTAAAAAACCCGCAATTATCACAGTTCAGTTTAATCCTCCGAGCGATCGCCTAGTTTTAATCCTCTCAACTTCAAAGGGCAAAATTATCAAATCAGTACCTGTAACTCGTAAGCAAGTTATAGATCAAGCAGATAACTTATCCCTTGAGGTGGCAACAGTCCCAATCGGCAGAAATAATCCTGATGATTACCTCAAACCTGCCCAAAATTTATATAAGTGGTTAGTAGCTCCATTTGATGCGGAATTAGAAAAGCAAGAAATTGATACTGTATTGTTTGAAATGCCAGAAGGGATGCGCGATCGCCCTGTAGCAGCTTTTCATGATGGCAAAAAATTCATGGTGGAAAAGTATAGTCTGGGACTAATCCCCAACCTCAATTTAGTCGATACCCGTTATCGTAATCTGCGGCAAGTTCAGGCATTAGTGATGGGAGCATCAGAATTTCAAAACTCAAGTCTAAAACCCTTGCCCGCTGTACCTTTAGAAGTAAAAGTTATTGGAGAGAGCTGGAATGGAGCTTCTTTTCTCAATCAAAACTTTAGTCTCGAGAATCTCACAAATCAGCGTAATCAAACTCCCTTTGGCATTATTCACTTAGCTACCCATGCCGAGTTTATCCCAGGTGGAGATTCCTATATTCAACTATGGGGTGATGAAAAACTGAAGCCTGAACAAATCAGAAATTTAGGGTGGAGAGATGTGGAGCTTTTAGTTTTAAGTGCTTGCAAAACTGCCACTGGCGATCAAGTAGATCAGCTAGGATTTGCAGGACTAGCATATCAATCTGGCGTGAAATCGATTTTAGCCAGCCTGTGGCAAGTTAGTGATGAAGGTACGTTGTCATTAATGAGTGAATTTTATAAGCAAATGAGCCGTCCTGAAGTTACAATTAAAGCCGAAGGTCTAAGGCAGGCACAGCTATCGATGCTTAATAAGGAAATCACTCTTAAGAATGGCACAATTAGAAGCGTTAGAGGCAATCCAATTATTTTACCTCCCTCAACCTTACCGATTAATGGCGATTTATCCCATCCTTTTTATTGGGCAGGGTTTGCTCTAGTTGGTAGTCCTTGGTAATATAAACTTGCTAATATAAAGTTGTCTTTAAATTTAGCTCAATGAATATTATGTATCAAGTCATTCTCCAGATGAATATGCCTAGAAAAGTTCATGTTATTGCTGAATGTAAGACTAAAGAAGAAGCTCTAAATAAATTTATGCAATTAGTTGATGCGAATAAAGGATCTTCAGTTCTAAAAAATGGTAATTACTCAATTCGCAAAAAAGTATAGTAGTTTCAAGAATGCAACAGTCAGAATGTTATCGATTATTAGGTTTATCCCGTGGAGCGCCTTTAGAGGATATTAAGCTCTCTTATCGTCGTTTGGCTAGAAAATATCATCCCGATCTAAATCCAGATGATCCTGCTGCTGCCGATAAGTTTCGATTGGTTCAACAGGCATATCAAATTCTTAAAGATGTTTCCTCAGGTTTAATCGCTTCACAGGTTAATTTTAATCAAAATGCTACGCCGTCCTCACAGACAACTGCAACTAAACACAGAGATAATGGCACGCCAAAAGTTAAAGTTGAAGTGAGATCTGAAGTTAGAACTGATGTTAAATCAGATATCAAATCTAAAGATGTGCGACAGCAGGTCGATCCGATCGCTAATGATCCAGAACTTAGATTAAAACTAGATACCCTAAGGCATTTACAGGATTTATTAAAACAAAGAAGATATATTGTGGCGATCGCTATAGCAGAAGGAATGCGAGCTAGGTTTCCAAAATCTGTGGAAGTGATTCACTGGCAGGCGGTAACGTACCATCGGTGGGGGACTGAATTATTATTAAAAGCGAAGTTTCGAGAAGCAGAAATATTCTTAAATAAAGCCCTCAATACCGATCCGAGTAATCGAGAATTGGCATTTGAAGTAAGGCGAGATCTGCAACGCATCCATAAATAAGACTCATACTAAAAATAGCGATCGCTTGCCAGAAGATCATAAACCAATCACCTTAAACTATAAAGTTTTACTTTTGAATCTGTGGCAATGTGTATAATATATATCATAGTACACATAAAAGTTAAATACATGAGAACTAATATTGTTATAGACGATGAATTAATGAACAAGGCGATTAAAGCAAGTGGTCTTGTCACAAAAAAAGATGTAGTGGAACAAGGGCTTAAATTGATAATTCAGCGAAGTAATCAACAGGCTATACGTGATTTGAGAGGTAAACTCAAATGGGAAGGAGATTTGGGTGAGATGAGAGGCGGGAAATGATACTGGTCGATACCAGCGTCTGGATTGATTACTTTAACGGAAACATAAATACCCACACGGATATTCTTGATGCTGCTCTAATTGAAGGGATCGTCGCCATTGCCGATATTATCTTTCTGGAAATATTGCAGGGCTTTAGAAATGATAAAGACTATATAAAAGCTAGAAATACCCTAGCAACACTGGATCAATATTCTCTTTTTAACAGCCAAATGGTAGAAATATGCGCCGAAAATTATCGCTCCCTCCGCAAAAAAGGTATAACAATTCGTAAAACCAATGATGTGATTATTGCAACATACTGCATCAATTACCATATACCCCTCCTATTTAAAGATCGGGATTTTGAACCCTTCGTTAAATATCTTGGATTAATTGCGGTTTAATAATTTACGATTATTGGGCGATCGCCTATTTCTTCCTATTAAATACATATAATTAATTACACTCAATTTTTGAGATAAGAACTATGCCAACTAAAAATTTAATAGTTGTGGATGGGGATACATCTACCAATTCATACAAATCACAAGAAGCCGAGATGATTATTAGTAGAGCCGCTAAATTGATTGGTGGACAGATTAATCAAGCTATTAAGAAAGCTAAAGTCTGGTTTGAATACGAACCACTAACAGGATTTGGTGATCAAACGGCGAAAATGTTAGTTGAGGCTGGACATGCAGATGCGGTACAAGAACACCTTAATATGCTAGAAGACGGAATATTTTCCTGATGTTAAGGGGGATTAATTATTCTCAAAAATGTTGGCGTGGATTTACACCTAGATGGAGTTCGACTCCACTTAGCGGAGAGGGAGCTAGGCTATATGAAGGCAGATGGAATCCCAAAGGAATGGAGGCTTTATATTTAGCAGAGAATTTCAGTACAGCCTATAAGGAATATCAAAATGAACTACCTGATCACCCTTGCCTTATTTTAAGCTATCAAGTATGCATAGACGGTATAGTTGATTTCTGTAATGAGGAGGTACGAGAGAGAGCTAATATCTCATTAAGAACAATGTATTGCGAATGGAAATATATCTTTCTTGTAGAAAAAAAAGACCCGCCTACATGGGAGATTGTTAGAAACCTATACGATGATGGGGTTGCTGGTATTCGAGTACCTTCGACAAGAGATATAGGCGGCGTTAATATAGTTTTATGGCGTTGGAATGATCATCCGTCTCGAGTAGTTACTTATTCTGATCCAAGAAGAGATTTACCCAAAGATCAAAGTAGCTTTGAATAACTTTCATACTAAAAACGGCGATCGCCTAGTCCAATATTTCCAACTAAGCGATCGCCACTAAATTACCTAAATATTCTTAGACTTCGCTTTTTTGATCACACGATGCCCGAACCAAGCTGCACCCAATAAACCTATGCCTAGAGCTGGATTAAACTCAAAGGGGATGGGAGTAGCAGGGGAAAAGATTAATGTAGAAC
>CASBQR010000034.1 GCA_949127865.1 Synechococcales cyanobacterium PMM_0082 | reverse complement strand
CTTAGAAAGTTTCCATCCAGCTTGTTTGTATTCAACTGAGTTACCACGCTTCTTGAATTTAGGAAATCCTTTACTTCGGCTTCGCTCAGCACAAGTCTTACCTGATACTTTCTTTTTACAGTTGTTATAGAACTTAGAAATAGCTGACCATGCTCTCTCTGAGCCTGATTGCCTTGCTTGAGAACCCAACTTTTTGGCAAAGTCAAACTCTTTTGCCAGTACAGCCATCTGCTTATTAAGATCATAGCCAGTTACTTTCTCGTTATCCATCCAATACCGCAAAGCTTTGTTACGACAAAACAGAGCAGTACGAATTGCTTCGTCGATTGATGCGTACTGCTCTGGTTTACCTTTTAACTTAGCTTCTAGGACTAACATGGTTAACTTAAATCTTAGGTAACTTATTCTAAATTAAGACTGCCTGTACTAGTTGTTAAATTAGAATATAAAGCCGTCCTAAAGAACGGGGTTTTTACCCAATTTCCCGATAAAAACTGTAATCGCTAAAATCTCCAAGTATTGGATAAAGGCATAGGTGGAAACCAACTAGCTAGAAGCGATCGCTTTTGATAATTAAGAACTTCCAACCAATTTCTGTACTCGATTTCTGCTAATGGCAAGGTGCCGTAGACTAGGGCTGAGATTCCTTGAATCGTAAATCTAAAGTCTGGATTAGGGTTAGGATCAGGTTTAGCATGGAGTAAAAAATGTTGTGATGTTAAGGTAAAACCTTGACTATGCCAATTAGAGGAAGAATCTTGAATTTGAATATTAATTACGCCATCGACAGGGGTAGGTAGATTATGAATGGCGGTCTCTAGATCGATCACGCGCACCATATACGGTGGAAATTTTATACTAACTTCATATCCTGTCATCACATCCCCAAACCATTGCTGAAAGTTCATACCCAACTGTACTTGTAGATAAATATGATTAATCTGATCTCGATGTTTAGCAAAAAAACTGAATAGGCGAATGCGAGATTCGATATCTGTGTAAAAGTAATGATCTAGGTAGATTTTTCGTTCTTTAACCCTAGAATCAATGCGATAGATGCCTAATGCTACTATTTTTCCCTGACGCTTAACTAATACACATTGTTTATCTCTAGTTGCTGCTTGCCATTGCGATCGCTGCCAATAGATCGGAATCACCATTCCATGATTTTGATTAGCTGTTACCAGTTTCATGAATTCTAGAAACTCTGATTGCACGGCAGTAGCATTTAGGCGCTCATACTCCCAAGTAAAATCATCAGTAAAATCTGTAATTAGGCTTTCCATAGGCACCCTGATTTCAAGGTTAGAGTTGGCAGTGGCATAGCCAAATTTTTGATAGAAGCTTTGCCTAAATGGCATCAACATACTTAACCCTTGGTTGTGGGTTTTCATTTCGCTAAAAGCAACATGGAGTAGTTCCTTGACATAGCCTTGATTGCGATGCTCAGGATATGTCCAAACCCCGCCGATCCCTCCCATCTCTTTGACTATGCCGCGAAGGGATTGCTGAAATCGATGAATTGTTAACGCAGCTACGATTTTACCCTGTATAAAAACTGCTAGGGTTTGGTCAGGAATAATTGTGTCTAAATCAGAGTTAAGGATTTTTTCCTCTGTCCAATTGGTATAGGCATAGCGATCGCCCTCTAAAATCTCTTGGCGTTCCGAGGCTTGAATCTTTCTGATTTTCATGTTTTATTCTCTGCTAGATACTGCCCTCAATACTTCTGGAATTTCTTGATCGTCACTAAACTCTAGGGTGATTTCCTTTAGGCGTAAATATCTGGATTCACTAAAAGTTAACAGCATACGTTGGAGAGCAAACCAGACTTCAGCTTCATATTCCCAGTGGCGATCACTTCGACGGATAGCAGCAATGGAACGCAACGCCCAAAAATAACTATTCCGCACGATGGAACCATCTTTTTTATATTTGGGAATGTCTTCATAATGAATAAATAAAACTTCATCTTCGATACTGGCGCGCATAGGTTATTAAATAACAGCATTTTCATTAATGCTTAAGGTTTTGGCAGTGGCATCAAGGGTAGCGATCGCTCCCAACGGCAATACAGCATTATCAGTAACATGACCAAACATCAGATTATATAAAGTTGGAATTTTTAATGAATCAAAGCGATCACGCAGAATATTCTCTAGACTGATGGTTTGATAAAAACTAGCCTGATATTCCTTAGGTACACAATCCACAAAATGTCCTAGGGCGATCCCTGCGGCTTGCTGAAATTTCCCTGCCAACCACAGTTGGGTTAGCATCCGATCAACTCGATAGGGTTCTTCGCCAATATCCTCTAGAAAAAAGATTTTACCCCTTGTATCTGGTTCATAGGGAGTACCAAGTAAATTTGTCACCAAGGTAAGATTGCCACCTACTAATTGCCCAGTTGCTATTCCTGATCGAATCGTGATTAGACGATTATTGCGATTATTGTTAGGTGGTTTTGCTACTTGTCCAATGGGATTGTTAGCCATAATAGTATTTTTGAAACTAGCGATCGCATATTGATTTACCCCAGTTAGTCCCGAAGAACCATGAAAAGTAACTAGCCCAGTTTGCCGATGAATTGCTAATAATAAGGCGGTGATGTCACTATGCCCGATGATCACCTTGGGATTTTTACGAATTGCAGCATAATCTAATAACGGTAAAATCCGACTACAACCATAGCCTCCTGAAAAAGTCATAATCCCTTTAATGTCAGGGCGACGAAACATGGTGTTAATATCCTCTGCCCGTTGCTGATCTGTACCCGCCAGATAACCATTCTGAGCATTAATATATTTACCTAATTCCACTTGAAACCCATACTGCTCCATTGTCTCTTTAGCGATCAGAATTTCCTCTGGCTCATAGGCATTACTGGCAGGTGCAACCATCCCCACCTTATCCCCTTGTTTCAGCATAGGCGGCTTGATCACTTTACTAGGGCTACTACTACTGCCAAATATGCCCAACATACTACCAATGACTGTTCTTCTAGTTGTCATGATATTTTCTTGAAGCCTCTATGAGATAGGATAAAAAATGGAATAAAAAATTATTGCTTGGGATAAACCTGCACAAACTCGATTAAAGATATAGGTACAGTAAACTCCACGATCGCCTCAGGGGCGGGCTGTTTATCTAAATTTACAGAGCGGATTCTGCCAATGGGAATTCCTGCAGGATAAAGCTTACTAAAAGGAGATGTAGCAATAATATCACCACGTTTAGCATCGGTATCACGATCAAAAAACTCAATTATGCCCAGATTTTGACTTTTGCCTCGCAAAATACCCATAAAACGGGTACGACTGACAATAACCCCGACTTGGTTTGTGGGATCACTAATTAAAAGTACGCGACTGCTATGGGGAGAAACATCAGTAACTCTACCAACTAAACCTCCTGCGCCGACAGCGATTGCTCCAGGTTTGATGCCATCACTACTACCACGACCAATGATAATTTGTTGCCACCACGAACCTGCACTCCTGCCAATAATAGCTGACCAAGTTCCTGAACCCGCAATAATAGGTTTTTCTCCTAAAATCTTCTGAAATTGCTGATTTTGATTCTCTAACTCGGTTAAGCGATATTGTAATTCCTTAAATTTGGCATCACGAATTACTTCTTGGCTAGAAAAATTAGGTTGAAAAGGCTTACTCAAAAATTGGTAAGTTTCCATTAAAACCAGCCCATTAGTCTGGCGAATAGTCCAAGCTATAACTAAACCACCCACTGCCAGTCCAAACTGCACTAGATAGCGTTGCCAGTGACGACGGAAGGATTCCATGCTTAGATCATCAAAATGTGAAGTATAGATATTGTAAGCGCACTACCAAGGAAATTCTAGTTAAAAATGATCAAAAATAATCTAGAGTCGATTTAAACGACTAGTTAAAACCCTACCTAATTTCTTATAGTCTTCTAACACTTTTCCAGCTCCTATGACCACACAATTTAATGGGGCAGGGGCAATATGAGTAACAATTCCAGTTTCATGACTGATCAGAGTATCAATACCTGTAAGTAAAGCTCCTCCACCTGCCAACATAATTCCACGATCTATGATATCTGAAGCCAATTCAGGCGGGGTATTTTCTAAGGTACGTTTTACGGCTTCCACGATTACCGATAGAGGCTCAGCCATACTTTCTCGAATTTCCGTACTTTTAACAATTACAGTATGGGGTAATCCAGAAAGCAAGTGTCGCCCTCGTACTTCCATGGACATCTCTTCGGCAGTTGGGTAAGCAGAGCCAATTTCAATTTTAATTTGCTCGGCACTACGCTCACCCACTGCTAAATTATGCACTTTTTTCATGTAGCTAATAATTGCTTCAGTGAGTTCATCCCCCGCCACTCGGACTGACTGACTTAAAACAATGCCCTGCAAGCTTAAAACTGCAACTTCGGTTGTGCCACCACCGATATCAATAATCATATTTCCCGTGGCTTCTGTTACAGGTAAGCCCGCCCCGATCGCGGCAGCTACAGGTTCATCAATGGGATAAACTTCTCTAGCACCTGCTCTACGGGCTGCATCCATTACTGCTCGCCATTCTACTCCAGTCACACCACTAGGAATCCCGATCGCTATGCGCGGATTGAAAAGGCTACGTCGCTTTGCCCTAATAATAAATGCTCTAAGCATCATCTCGGCAGCATCAAAATCAGCAATTACTCCATCTTTTAATGGTCTAACCGCTACTATATCGCCAGGTGTCCGCCCGATCATTTTATTGGCTTCGACACCAGCAGCATAAAAAGTTTTATCCCGTTGATCGATCGCTACTACCGATGGCTCTTGTAAAACAATTCCTTCACCTGAAACATAGATCAGAGTGTTAGCAGTACCGAGGTCAATACCTATATCTTTTGAGAAAATTCCCACAAAAACCCTTTTAACCGTTCAATGTTGCCAGAAAATTCTATTACTAATTGTGACATTTAGTCTAGCTAACCTTAGCATGGTTATCCATGTAGGTACGAAATCTTTCTAAGTCAGCTTGAAGTGTTGATTCTACGACCTTTGGGATCGATAAACCATCTAAAACTTGTTTGACAATGCTAGGCAATGCATAGGCAACTGTGAGTTTAATGATTGTCCCCGTTGGACGACGATAGAACCTAATTGCGCCCCGATTGGGTAGCCCGTCGATAGATTCCCATTGGATCAGTTGGTTGGTAATTTGTTTTAAAATGCGCGATCGCCAAGTAAATGACAATCCACTTGTACCCAGTTCCCAGTTAGAAATTTCAGGATTATCCACAGGAATTTTGACAGACTCGATCCACTTCATCCAATTGGGCATTAATTCTAAACTTGACCATAAATCCCACACTTGATCTATAGGATACTCAACTTCAACTTGGACAGTATGCTCTAGCCACTCAGCCATGATCTATAACTTTCTATATTTATTTTTGTTTTTATTTTATCTTGTCACCTCTCAATCAGGTTGTTACTGGCAAATTACTAGAAGGTTCCGAACTTACCAAAGGCGATCGCAAGCATAAATAAGTTAATGCCCCAAATATAGGAATAACAGACACTATTAAATACATACTTGAATCTTCCATGCCCCGACGTTGCATATCATCAGTTAATAGCCACGGAAATAATAAACATAACAAACAAAAATCTAAACTCATGACCTGAATAAAGCGATTAGTTTGAAATTGCATTATAAAATCTGCCCAGTTACCCTCTCTGATTCCATAGCCGACTAAGTATACCGAGGCGATCGCTAATAAAACGCCAGTCCAACGCGAGTCAAATATCTTAATTAGCCAATTCTTTTCGCCGATAAAAGTGGGGTTAGGATTTCTAAGGGCAAGGTAAGGTAGTAATCCAAATGCGCCAATCCCAAAAGAAAGTATGACAAAAATCCAAGCGGGAATCTTTTGTCCACGCCCATCGCTAAACAACATACAGGCATAAATAGCAGGTAGAATCCCCATGATATTAAACAGCGCCACAATGGCAGGATTAATGCCCTCTAGTTTGCCACTGATTAAGTTTTGAATTAAAAAAGCTGTATCGGGGCGATCGGGAGGTGCAAATAAAAAGGCATACAGCCCAAACCCTAGCCACAATAATCCAAAGGCTATCTTTTTAATCATAGGAATTCAGCTCAATACAAGAGATTTGTGCATATTCTATCAGAGCTGCTAACTTGATTTGTTAATCTTAAAGGCTTAGGGTAGTGCTATTATTTTCTTGAGGGCATATAGCTCAGTGGATAGAGCACTAGGTTCCGGTCCTAGGTGTCGGGGGTTCGATCCCCTCTATGCTCATATTTTACAGTGACTAACTTTTGTCGTCGGTGACAGATTAGTGTAGTTAAAGCACTACAAGCTAGATTTACTTTGAAAATAATCTATAGTGGTTCATTTTATAATTTAGTCGACTTCAGAGTGGGATCACCAATGCTAGCCAAGATTTAGATAGGGTTAGCTGTCTAAGGTGCTTTACGCTATGAATCCAAATGAGCGAAGTGCGATGCTATTTTCTAACCTCAAGCCATTGATTACCTCACAATCACATTAAAGTAAGAATTTAATAACTTCAAAACTATTTTTTTACTTACAATACTATTTGATCCCGATGGTAATGGAGCTATAATTGCCAACCAAATTGCGACTCTGAACACAGGTTTAGCCCTAACATTTGGAGATATTTTTGTGATTTAGGATTCGGTTAATTTCCAACAGTTAAGTTCAGGCGATCGCTTTTTGATTTTAAGAAGATTAAGAAGCGATCGCTACTCCCAGAAGTTAGTATTGATGATTGTGTCAATATCTGAACCGACATTCCATACATCAGGAAATGTAAAACCTTTAGCTTGATACTCCTTACGAGTATGCTTCAAAGCAAGTAACCAAGCATCACTAAAATGGCTATCCCAATGACTTTTCAGGCTGGGACAATTATTCAGTAAAACCTCAATCTGTAATCTTTGTTCCGCAATCGTATTTTGCCAACCATTAAAGCACTCAGGCATATTCACATGCATCCGTTTGAGTAAATGCGCCAATAAAATTGCAAGACGACTTTCGAGTTCCTTTCTTTGCGGTCGCCCCAAATCCTCAATCTCCTCTATTAAGTTTTCAAAATCTATATTGCAAAAATCTCTAGCCTTTAACTTAGCCACAATTTCTTGAGTCCAAAGTAGGTAATCAGATTCATACAACGATTTCTTTGCAATTACCTGAGTCATTATCTTGTAACTCCTTTGAGCGATCCAATACTAAATTAAATTATAGTTTGTTTTACTTTTTTACTTTTACGGCGATCGCTTTTTGAAAAGATTAAGGAGCGATCGCTTGATCGGGTTCTTGGGATTGCTCTTTAAGTATGCGCGATGTTTCAAAAAATATTAGCCATAAAAAAGGCATTACTAATTTCAGTAATACCTCTCTAAATTTTTCTAAGTGATTTAATTAATTGATTTAAATAATTATGCTACTTCTGCTTCTGTGACTACTATCGCTATTGGATAAACACTAACTTTTTTCCGAGATTTGCCTAACCGTTCAAAAGTGACTTTACCTGCGATCGTGGCATACAAAGTGTCATCATTACCACGTCCCACATTGTTACCTGGGTGGATTTTGGTGCCACGTTGCCGCACAATAATGCTACCTGCGGTTACAGTTTCGCCACCATAGCGTTTTACGCCTAGACGTTTAGCGTTAGAGTCCCGTCCGTTTCTAGTACTACCTGTACCCTTCTTATGTGCCATAACTAAATAATCTCCAAAAAATTAAGTGAAAATACTGGATAAACCAACTAAGCTGCTTCAGAACTGGGATCTAAGTTAATAGTATCAATCATGATCCGCGTCAGGTTTTGACGATGCCCATTTTTCTTACGAGTTTTCTTTTTGGGCTGCATCTTGTAAACAATCACCTTTTTGGCTCTTAAGTGTTGCATAATCGTAGCCTCGACCGTTGCGCCTGTGACTAAGGGCTGACCAATGATCGTAGACTCTTCTTGGCTGACTAGCAGAACATCAGTGATTGTCAGTTTGGTATCGGGTTCAAAGTGGAGTAGCTCTACATCATAGAACCGACCTGGCTCTACACGGTACTGCTTTCCGCCTGTTTGTATAATTGCGTAGCTCATAGTTATTTTAGATTGAATGCCGTACAGGTATTGAGTTTTCTCAATTTATGTTGATAATTTAGATAAAGTCACCTTACCTGATCCGAGCGTGAGTATTGGTCGTGAATATTTCACAGTCTCCAACTATACATCAACCTTAATTAGGTATGCAAGAGCAAAAATCTATTCTTCTTGTTGTTGCATCAAATCTATGGACAAGAAAAAGGCGATCGCTTCTTTTAAGGAGGACACAAAGGTATCAATTTCCGCTTTAGTATTATAAAAATAAACACTAGCTCTAGCTGAACCACTGACACCCAAATACCGATGCAGGGGCTGAGTGCAATGATGACCCGCTCTAATGGCAATTCCCTCTTGATCGAGCATTTCCGCCATATCGTGAGCGTGAATAAACCCACTGGCACTGAAGGCGGCTAAACCTGCTCTGTGGTTTGGATTCCCATAGATTTTTAATTCGGGAATAGCTTGAAGTTGGGGCATTAAATAATTGATTAGTTCTTGCTCGTAATTATGGATATTCTCCATTCCAAGCGCTGTTAAATAATCCACGGCGGCTCCGAGGGCGATCGCTTCCCCAATGGCGGGTGTTCCTGCTTCAAACTTGTGAGGTAAACCTGCATAGGTGGAATGATCTAAATACACCTCAGAAATCATCTCACCACCGCCCATAAATGGTGGCATGGCATTTAATACTTCAGTCTTACCGTACAAAAAGCCAATCCCTGTCGGTGCACACATTTTATGTCCCGATGCCACTAGCCAATCACAATCCATCTCCTGCACATTAATTGGCAGATGAGGGATACTTTGGCAGGCATCAATTAAAACTTTGGCTCCGTAGTCGTGGGCTAATTTAATAATTTCAGCAATGGGGTTAACACAGCCTAAGGTATTGGAAATATGGACTATGGAAACTAATTTAGTGCGATCGCTAACCAGAGATTTGTAGTGTTCGAGGTCAAATTCTTCAGTATCAGTAAGGTTTACAAATTTCAGAACCGCCCCTGTTTTCTCTGCTACGAATTGCCAAGGCACAATATTACTGTGGTGTTCCATGACCGAGAGAATAATTTCATCTCCTGCTTGCAGATTTGCCATGCCCCAGCTATAGGCAACTAGGTTAATCCCTTCAGTGGCGTTACGAACATAGATAATTTCATCACTAGAGCGAGCTTGAATAAATTTTGCGACTTTTTCCCGTGCTGCCTCATACGCCTCCGTAGCCCGACGACTCAGGGTATGCGCTCCACGGTGAACATTTGAGTGATCGTATTCATAGTAGTCACGCCATGCATTCATTACCTGAAGAGGTTTTTGGGAACTGGCGGCATTATCAAGATATATCAGAGGATGACCGTTAATATCTTGATTTAAAATCGGAAAGTCGGGGCGGGTCTTGGTAGCTAAGGTTTCTGAAGTTAGACTAATTAGCTTAGGTACTACAATCATTACAAGTTAAAAATTTGGGGCTAATTGAATTCTAACATTGCTCAATATGGCAAACATTAGTTTATTGATTGGAGAAAATCGTAAAGTTTGTTACTAAACCTTCCAGCTAAACTTAGGAATTTAACCTGCTGTTTAACAAAAGTAGCCGCAAACTTGATATAAATATCCTAGCTGTTTTGCGATCTTGACATGAAAAAAGTAACGATAGTAGTTACCCTTTTAGGGTTGACTGTTAGTGGAGTGGGGATTGGGGCTGGCATTGCGGCTGTATTTATGGGTGAAACGAATGGTATCCATAACTTTTACAGTAGTCAAAATATTTCTAGTAATTTATCGGGTAACTTATCTCAGCAAACATTACAGCAAATATCAGAGCAAGCAGGAGTAGATGGGCAATTTTGCCGACTGAATTCGATCGCATTAGTTGATAAGTCCTTAAATGGCATTTGGCAAGCTACTCAAGTGGCAATAGATCCCCTACCATCTATCCTAAATTTTAAGCAGCAGGTGGCTCCCGATTTATTAGCTACCCTTAATCCTGCGCCTTTTCCCCAAATTAGCGATCGCGCCCGCCAAGCTAGTGTCCCAATTCTCATGTACCACGACATTACCAAAGAAAAACAAGTAGATTGGGATGTCACCCCTGAAGAGCTAGAGCAACATTTTGCCGCTATTCAAGCCAACGGTTTAACGCCAATTACCATGGATCAATTAGTGAACCATCTGCGGACAGGGGTAGCTTTACCGCCAAAACCGATTTTGTTAACCTTTGATGATAATTATCTAGGGCAGTATGAATATGCCTTTCCCTTATTAAAAAAATATGGCTATCCAGCAGTGTGGTCGGTGCATACTGGCTTTGTGGGAACTGGCGGCAAAAAGCCTAAAGCTAATTGGGATCAAATTCGAGAAATGTTAAAAAGTGGGCTAATTACGATCGCTTCCCATACGGTGAAGCACCTAAATTTAGCTCAGATTGATGCTGCTCAAGTTGATCAAGAATTGCGAATTTCTAAGCAGGTACTAGAAAAAGAATTAGGCATTCCGATTATTTACTTTACCTATCCCGAAGGTGCTTATAGCGATCGCGTCAAGGAACAGGTAAAAGAAGTAGGATATCAAGCGGCTTTGACTATGAGTCTTGATCCCAATCAAGAGCTACCCGCAGGCAAATCTGATGATCTATTAGCAATTAGAAGGTATGGGCAATCTAGGTATCAAGATGCGGTGGCGATCGCTAGTAATGGGCTACCTAATCAAGCCCAAAATCAAGTTGGTGAAGCCGATAACCTACCCGATAGTAGGGTTGTAAATTTTGACATGCCAATTACCAAAAAAGTTGTTACCTTTGATAATCTGCCCATCTCCCTAATCTATGGTGGCAGACCCGTAACTGTCCATTACCATACCCGAGATCATGTGGAAAATGTCATGAAAACGGCAAATGCTGTAGCGGCAGTAGATGGAGGCTTTTTCTCCCTAGAGTCCTTAGACAGTAACAAGATGATTGGTCCTGTGATGAGTCAATTTGCCACGGAGTCTGGTGTCCTTAATCCTGGGCGATCGGGGGAAAATCCCTTACTAAATGGTCGTCCATTGGTACTAATTAGCCCCACAACTATTAAGTTTATTCCCTACAATGCTGCCTTACACAACACCAAAGAACAATTACAAGCAGAGTTACCCGATGTCACCGATGCTTTTGTCGGCGCAGGATGGCTAGTACGGGATGGAGTACCCCAAGAAGCTGCTAGTTTTGGCAAGTTATATGGATTTGATGCTACACGCGATCGGGCTTTTTGGGGCATAGATCGTAAAGGCAGACCTGTAATCGGGGTAACTATGGAAATGATCGATTCCGTAGGGCTAGGTAAATATTTAGCAAAAGCAGGTTTGCAAGAAGTTGTGATGCTAGACTCTGGAGCTAGTGCAGCTCTTGCCTATCGGGGAAAATCCTTAATGAGTTATATTCCCCGACCTGTGCCTCATGTTGTGGCACTATTGAACCCAGAGCGCACAACGACAGCTAAATGGGGTGGGACAATTATGTGTTCAAGTCGGAATTAATTCCCCAGGACGCAGCTTTGCCCATTTACCCAACTCTTCCTGAAAACTCAGACAACCGACTACATCCCATTCCATTTCGATCGCTTGATCTTGAGTGCGAATATTAACATTTATACTGGGTGCAGTTGCCTCAAAGTCGGGAGTTTCGGTTAAATGAGGTTGCTGATGTTGTTCTTCGACGGCATTATAGGTAATGCAGCGATCGACATAATGGCAGTTTATACAGATGCACACAGAGCTTAATCCTCCAGATTAGATTCAACTAATCCTAATATTTTGACACTTAGCTTTAATAAGTTGGGGGCATTTTTGTAGAAGAAAGGTAAAGTATTTTTTAATCTTCAGTTTAGCAATTCTATTGAGGGCTAATTTTTGATACAGGAGGTCTAATTTGTTAATACAGAAAGTATTGCGATCGCAGCGTTAATCACAACGATAGAATACTGTAATCCTTACAATCTTCCTTAAAATCTAAAATCATGACTGAAATTCGGACTATATTTAATCAACTTAGTCAAGCACTTAGTGCTGTTGTTTTAGGGCAGGAGGTTTTAGTTAAACAACTACTAGTAGCATTGCTATCAAGTGGTCATGTGATTTTAGAAGGAGTTCCTGGTACAGGCAAAACCTTAACTGTTAAAGTATTAGCAAAGCTGATTAAAGCTGAATTTCGCCGTGTCCAACTCACCCCAGATATCCTGCCTTCGGACATTTTAGGCACTAATATTTTTGACTTAAATACCCGTGAATTTGTCCTAAAAAAAGGGCCTGTGTTTACCGAAGTTTTATTGGCTGATGAAATTAACCGCACCCCACCTAAAACCCAATCGGCACTCTTAGAAGCAATGGAAGAGCGCCAAGTGACCCTAGATGGTACCAGTCTTCAGTTATCGGAAGTATTCTGGGTAATTGCCACTCAAAACTCTCTGGAATTTGAAGGTACATATCCCCTACCAGAAGCGCAATTAGATCGATTTTTATTTAAGTTAATTGTGGAATATCCAGATCAAGTTGCAGAAAAGCAAATGCTCCTCAATAGTCAAGAAGGCAAAGTTGGCGGCAAGATTGATTTAGATATTTTAGAAGCGATCGCCACTGTCGAACAAATTTCAACAGCAAGAACTGAAGTTAAAGCCGTAGAAGTCAAAGATGCAATCATGGATTATCTTTTGGAACTAGTAAAGCGATCGCGGCAACATCCCGATTTAACCCTAGGCGCATCACCTCGATCGGCAGTAGCTTGGCTTCAGGCAACTAAAGCGCACGCATGGCTAGAAGGTCGGAATTTTGTCACTCCCGATGATGTTAAGGCGATCGCTCTTCCGCTTCTCAGACATCGCCTGATCTTGCGCCCAGAGGCTCAACTGGATGGATTAGTTATAGATAATGTGATTAATTCTTTGCTCAATCAAGTGCCAGTGCCCAGGTAACTAACCAACTAATAAAGTTCCTTCGGGGTATTTAACTAATTTACGGCGGGGTTCGCCAAATATTGCCCCAATTAACAATAGAACTCCGACCCT
This sequence comes from Synechococcales cyanobacterium PMM_0082, assembly GCA_949127865.1. Taxonomy (GTDB): domain Bacteria; phylum Cyanobacteriota; class Cyanobacteriia; order Pseudanabaenales; family Pseudanabaenaceae; genus PCC-7502. The sequence goes on along the minus strand of CASBQR010000034.1, from coordinate 1,329 downwards.
ACCTGCATACATAGTTAAAATCAATACTATTTGTCCCGATCCAGAAAGCTTAGGAGTAATGCCCGTAGATAGCCCCACTGTGCCAAATGCTGAAACTGATTCAAATAAAATTTTGACAAAATCAATGTCAGATTCAGTGACAAGAAGCAAAGTGGTGGTAATCATCACCGTTAGAGTTGATCCCACAATCACCCCGATCGCTTTCAAAATTAATAATGGCGGCACCTGGCGATCGTAGATATGCACTTCATCCTCACCTTGTAAAGCCGCATGGGTGCAATTAGTTAAAACTCGAAGGGTAGTGGTTTTAATCCCGCCCCCTGTGCCGCCCGGACTAGCACCAATAAACATCAGCACAACCGTGACAAATAGACCTGCTAAAGTCATCGCCCCATAATCTATGGTATTAAAGCCTGCTGTTCTGGCTGTCACCGACTGAAACCAAGCTGCCAATAATTTTTCACCTAAGGAGAACCCACTACTTGTTTTAGTATTATTTAATTCCGTCAACCACAGGGCGATCGTACCTACAAATAATAGAACTGCTGTTGTACTAACTGCCACCTTAAAATTCAGGCTGAAACTAAATGAAAAGCGTTCGGGCGATCGCCTAATTTGCATCTTTAGCCATAAATACAATTCTAAAATTACCTGATAGCCAATCCCCCCAAAAATAATTAACCCTGAAATCGTCAAGTTAATAACTGGTGAATGCACATAGTCAATTAAATTATTGGGAAATAGACTAAATCCAGCATTATTAAAAGCACTTACACTATGAAAAATTGCCAGCCACAGGCTATATCCAAAATCGAATTTTTTTTGAAACTCTGGAGTCATTAAAAACACCGCTATGATTTCAAATAAAATCGTAGTAGCAATAATCGACTTGACCAAAGGCACCCCACTGCGAATTCCCGTTATATCCAAAGATTGTTGGAGAGTTACCTTTTCCCGCAGGCTAAATTTTCGCCTAATTAGCAATAATAAAACAGTGGTAGCAGTCATATATCCCAAACCACCAATCTGACACAAAAGCAGTAAGATCGCTTGCCCAGTAAAGTTATAATATGTTCCTGGATCGACCACTGCCAGACCAGTTACACATACAGCCGACGTAGACATAAATAATGCAGCAATAAAATTACCCCAACTGCCATCACTGGTAGAAATCGGTAACATTAGTAAAATTGCACCCACAAAAATTACTGCCACAAAACCTAAGCAGATTGTCCTCGCAGGGGTCACACATCTCTCCAGATAAAATTACAAGCCATCAGTTATTAATCAGTAATATTAGACTTTTACAATATTAGGCTATGTCTCTAT
>CASBQR010000033.1 GCA_949127865.1 Synechococcales cyanobacterium PMM_0082 | reverse complement strand
TCAATTCCAATTCATGTCCAAGTCGGTGGTGGATTACGCGATCGTAATAGCATTTTGGCAGTCCTAGGAACTGGAGTGAGTAGAGTAATTCTGGGGACAATTGCCGTGGAGAAGCCCCAATTAGTCGCAGATATTTGTGCAGAATTCCCAGAGCAAATATTAGTAGGCATTGATGCCCGTGATGGAAAAGTAGCTACCCGTGGTTGGCTCGAAACTTCAGAAGTTATGGCATCAGAGCTAGCAAAACGCATGACAAATATAGGCGTTGCGGGCATTATCTACACTGACATCTATCGTGATGGTACTATGCAAGGAGCCAACATAGAGGCACTGTCTCAGTTAGCGACAAGCATTAGTATTCCCGTCATCGCCTCGGGCGGGATTAGCTCCATATCCGACCTGCTAAGTGTGATGAGCTTAGAACCCTTGGGCGTAAGTGGCGCAATTTTAGGCAAGTCAATCTATACAGGCAGTATTGACTTAAAGCAAGCAATTCGAGCTGTAGGTAGTGGTAGATGGCAAGATGTACCTCCAGAGCTAGGCGCAGCGATCGCTTAAACTATTCAGAGCTATCATCTTCATCAATTAATAAATTCTGCTTTGACACTTTTAGCAGTTTCCAAAGTGACTTAATTTGCTTATAGGCTTCGATTGGGGGAAGTTTACCCCCATTTTCTAAAGCGCAAATAATTGTCACCCGACGGCTAAATTCTTGTAAATTAGCATCAAACAAGAGTTTTTCAGGTGTAAACTCTCCATAATATCGACCTGTAGGGTACAGAAAATCATCCTTACCAGTAGAGTCAGGCATTTTATTAAAGTATTAGTAATTGAATGAATCAATTCTATTCTGAGTTTTGTATCACTTCAAAAAACTAAGTAAAAATACTTAAATTAAAAAAGTCAACTTATACAATTGGTTTAGGCTGTACAGTCTTAAGAGCCTTTGCCAGTCTTGCCTTTTTCCGAGCGCCATTATTTGGATGCAGAATTCCACACTTTACAGCCTTGTCGATTTTGCTAAATGCCAAAGACATCTTGGTATTTGCACTGACTAAAACCTCTTCACTGGGAGCACTTTTACAGGTATTAACTGCTTCAAAATACTTCTTCATAAGGGTTTTGACCGCAGACTTATAAGATTTATTGCGTAAACGATTACGTTCACTAATTTCAGCGCGTTTGGCTGAAGACTTGATATTTGCCACGACTTTAAGTTAAAAAATACAGCGTTCATCATCGTAGCATTAGTAATCAGAAAAGCCTTATAAAATTATTAAATAAATTACCAAACTCCCTATAAAAGTAACTATAAATTAGATCTCTTGCCGAATTATGAACTGCGCCCCGCACCCCTCTAAACTAAAAAGCTGGAGATTTACTAGAGATCTATATAAATGGCACTCTGATAAGCTGAGATTAATTTAAATCACAACTTGGAAGTAGAAGAAGTATGTCTATCTCAATGTATCAAGCATCAATTCCTCCAGTAATTAGATCTCTAAATAACCTCGCAAATATTTTAGAAAAAGGCGCAGCCCATGCCGAAGTCAAGAAAATTGATCCTACAGTCCTGATCAATACTCGTCTTTACCCTGATATGCTACCTTTGGGAAAACAGGTGCAAATTGCCTCGGATATTACTAGACGGGGCGCTGCAAGATTGGCTGGAGTAGAAGCGCCTGCAATGGAGGATTTTGAAACTACTTTTCCTGAATTAATTGATCGCCTCAAAAAAACTATTTCTTATCTAGAAACCTTAACCCCAGAACAAATTGACGGGACAGAGGCAAAGGAAATCATCCTTCCTATTGGCAAAGACTTTTCTATGACCTTTGATGGGATGTCATACCTTATTTACTTCATTTTGCCCAATCTCTATTTTCATGTGACCACTGCCTATAACATCCTCAGACATAGCGGTGTAGAAGTTGGGAAGATAGATTTTTTGGGCAAGCCTAAGTAAATTTTTGCATTCCGATAAAAGTTTATTGCGTTGAATAATTCTTGATCTACATTTAGCCTCTATTAGACCGCCAGCCTCATGATTAGTCTGCTAAGCTTGGAATTAAAAATACATGGAAGCCTTTAGTCCTATTCCCCCAGATTGGGCAATTACTGCAACTCATGCCCGTAGTTTTTGTTGTCCCAGTTGCCAGCGATCGCCCAAGGAAGCTAAATCTGTATGGTTAAATCGCCGATCGCCTGTATATGGGGAAAATCAACGGCGCAAATGGCAAGAATTTTATAAATGTGAGTGCGGAACTGCTTGGTGGGCTTGGAGTAGCGATCGCCCTCCTTCTGAATTTGCGGGGCGAGAGCAAGAGGAATAAAGCTATACTTGAAAACCTAAATACTATAGAAAATTAACTCAAATCAATATGTTCTGGGCTGATAAAATCGCATTAGACACGGAAACAACGCAAACCATCATTGTCAATGATTCTAAAACTCCATCGGGTCGAGTTCATGTTGGCTCTTTGCGGGGTGTAGTTATCCATGATGTTATTTATCGTGCCTTAAAACATGCAAATAAAAATGTGAAGTTTATTTATGGTGTAGATGATTATGATGCCCTAGATACGGTTCCCCATTACCTAGATCAAGAAAAATTTGCCCCCTATTTGGGATTTCCGCTTTGTAATGTGCCGTCCCCCGAGGACAATGCCCCTGACTATGCCAAATTTTTCATGGGTGAATTCTTAGAAGTATTTAATTATTTGGGCATCCAGCCTGAAATTTATTACCTCAGAGACAAGTATCGCTCTGGAGCTATGAATCAATATATCGATACTTTTTTGAAAAATGCTCATTTAGTTAGAGAAGCCTATAAACAAGTTAGTAAGAGCGATCGCCCCTCAGATTGGCTACCTTTTCATCCGATTTGTGAAAACTGCGGCAAAATTGCCCCAACAGTAACTACTGACTACAACGGTAAAGAAGTCTTTTATACCTGTAAACCCAATGCCACTAGCTATGTCAAAGGCTGTGGACATTCTGGGTGGGTATCACCCTTCGATGGTCATGGGAAACTACCATGGAAAGTGGAATGGGTGGCAAAATGGGATTTAGTCGGCGTGAATATTGAAATGGCAGGCAAAGATCATTCTCAAAAAGGCGGATCTAGGGATGTGGCAAATTCGATCTGCCGAAAAGTATTACAAAAAGAGCCACCATTCCATAGCCCCTACGAATTTATCCTTGTGAATGGTACCAAGATGAGTTCTTCTAAAGGAGTAGGTTCTAGTGCCAAAGAAATCGCTGCTTTACTCCCACCTGAGCTATTACGATTCTTGATGTTGCGAACACCTCCAAAAACCGTAATTAATTTCTCTCCTAATTATGAAACTATCACTCGTCTATTTCGAGATTACGATACTCTAATTACAAAATCTGAGACACCTGATTTAGAGGAAAAAGATAAAGCTCCACTTATATATTCTCAACTGGAAACTGAATCTAATCAAATCTCCACCTATCAGGCATTTGATATTAGTACTTTAATTTCTTTGCTCCAAGTGCCACATTTAGACATTGAAGCCGAAATTATTAAGCGCAGCCCTAAAACATTAACCGAATTCGACTGGCAGATTGTCCGCCAGAGGATAAATGTTGCCCAGAAGTGGCTCCAAGACTATGCCGATGAAGAAGAAAAATTAGTACTGTATCTTGATCGCATTCCCGATCGCGCTCAGGAAATTACTGAACCGCAAAAAATTTATTTCCGTAAATTAATTCAAAATCTAGAAGCTATAACTGATTGGGAAGGTGAGTCCTTACAAAATCTAATATTTGCCACTACCAAACAAGTAGAAATATCCCAAAAGGAGGCATTTCAAGCTATTTATTTTGCCTTTTTGGGTAAAGAAAAAGGACCAAAGGCTGGAAGTCTATTTTCCTATTTAGATAAATCCTTTGTCCTCAAAAGACTGAATGAAGTTCTATAAATTCAAATAAAGTTAATGCCCTTCCACTTTACTGCCATATTCCGCCGCAGACATAGTTGTATCTAGTTCACCGACATCATCTAGCTGGACTTTAATCATCCAAGATGCTCCGTAGGGATCATCACCAATTTTTTCTGGGGTATCTACCAAATCAATATTGACTGCCAAAACTTTCCCACTGACAGGAGCATAAATATCTTCCACAGCTTTTACTGACTCCACCGAGCCAAAGGGTGAACCCTTACTAACTGTCTCGCCAAGGGTAGGTAATTCAATAAAAACTACATCACCCAACTGATCGATCGCAAAGGCGGTAATTCCCACAGTTGCAACTTCTCCATCTAGGCGAATGTATTCATGGGAGTCGGTATATTTGAGATCTTCTGGGTATGTAAACATATTTTTTGCTTAATTCTTTGGCTAGGTTTTTACAGTTTGTCGTTAATTACTTCTAATTTATCTTCTAAGCTCCGATCTGCCAAATTATCCACTAAATTAACATTGCGCTTAGAGAAACCCCATATAAATATAAAGCCAATACAGGTAAGCATTAACCATTCAGGCGGCACATAATTATCTGAAAGCACTTTCACAAAGAGTCTTAGCCCCACCAAAACTACAATTAAATAGCCAGCAGGTTCCAAATTAGTAAATTCACCTAGCCAGCGAATAAATAGACTTGCCAAAAATCTTAAAGTAATAATGCCAATTACTCCACCCAGAAGTACAAGCCATGTTTCTTGGGCTACAGCTACTGCTGCCGTGACGCTATCTAAGGAAAAGGCTAAGTCAGTTAACGATACTAATACCACCACTTGCCAGAGACTACTTGCCATAGATGTAGCTTCACCTTTTTCATGATTATTTTCACGGCTAGTCCAAAAGTATTTACCTGATAACCAAAGTAAGTACACCGCCCCAGCCAGTTCAAACTGCCAATATTTAATTACCCAAGTCGCTGTCAAAATCAGCACAATCCTTAGTACAAAAGCCCCAATTAATCCATATCTCAAAGCCCATTCTTCTTGCTTAGGATCAGGAAGACTTCTAACTATTGCCGCTAGGGCGATCGCATTATCTGCCGATAAAATTGCTTCTAACAAAACCAAAGTTAATATAGTTGGTAATGTTTCTACCCTTAGGGAATCTGGATGAAAGTTTATTAATTGAGATAGGAATTGGAGAAATTGATCGAGCATTTGGACTAAAAAGTTATTAAAAAACAAATCGTATATTTGATTATCACTCAACATTAGTCGTCATAACCAAAATGCGATCGCTCTGCCCCAATGCTCGATCAACACCACGATCAATTATAAGTTTCAAGTCCCCTACAAAAGAAGTTCGCAGAGCACAACTCCCAGCATAGGTTATACATAGATAAAAGAGCTAGATGCTAAGTTGAGAGATGAACCTTTAACGATCGCAATCAATTCATCAGTAGAGTTAAAAACACCATTACTGTTTGTATCCAAGTAGATAGCAGAACCAGTCAAACCAACGATTGGAGAAGAACCCAAAACATAGCGACTAGCACTTCCTTCAAGTTGAATTTTATCCAAGCTAGAGTTGAAATCATTGATCAAAGCGTAGTCGCCCAAACCTGAAGTAGCATTATTCCCATCGTTATAAAATACTGTGGTAGCTGAACTGAGGATAAATTTATCGCTTCCATTTCCACCAATCAAAGTATCAATTGAGCCTAGACCATTGGTAGTACCTGTGCCTGTAAGGGTGTCGTTCCCATCCCCACCAATTAAAGCATCATTTCTAGAACCACCAGTCAGGATATCGTCACCTGCACCACCATCAATGGTAACTGAACCTAGGCTAAAGGTAGATGCATTGATCGTATTATTACCAACTCCGCCTGTTAGAGTAGCAGTCTCAATACTATTTAAGGTATCTATACCAAGTCCAGTTAAAGTACTGTTTGTCAGAGTGAAATTAACATTACCTGATTCAGAGACTCTATCTGTACCAAGACCACCATTCAGAGAATCGTTCCCAAGTCCTCCTCTTAGGGAATCGTTACCATCTCCACCCAGTAAAGAATCATTGCCAGATCCTCCAGCTAAAATATCGTCACCTGCACCACCATCAAGGGTAACTGAACCTAGGGTAAAAGCGGATGCATTGATCGTATTATTACCAACTCCACCTGTTAGGGTTGCATTCTCAATACTGATTAAGGTATCTGTGCCAAGTCCAGTTAAAGTACTGTTTGTCAAAGTGAAATTGACATTACCTGATTCGGTTACTCTATCTGTACCAAGACCACCATTCAGAGAATCGTTGCCAAGCCCTCCTCTTAGGGTATCGTTGCCATCTCCACCCAGTAAAGAATCATTTCCAGATCCTCCAGCTAAAATATCGTCACCTGCACCACCATCAAGGGTAACTGAACCTAGGGTAAAGGCGGATGCGTTGA
>CASBQR010000032.1 GCA_949127865.1 Synechococcales cyanobacterium PMM_0082 | reverse complement strand
GAAGCGGGCATTTTAATATGGCGAGCAGCCCAACAACAGGCAAAAAATCGGAATCTGAAAGCGGCGATCGCTCAAACTCAAAAAATTATTACTAATATCCCCAAATCGGAAATTGCCGCAGAAGCAGGTTATTGGGGTGGTAAATGGGCAAGAAACCTAGGCGATCGCACTACCGCTACCCAAAAATTTCAAAAGGTCATTAAAAATCATCCAGATTCTTATTTTGCATGGCGATCGGCAGTGCAGCTTGGTTGGCAGGTGGGAGACTTTACCACATTAAGAAATATCCGTTTACCGATGACTAAACCAGACCTACGGATGCCCCTACCATCAGGATCAGCAGTTTTACAGGAACTTTATATTCTAGGGCAGGATCAAGACGCAAGCGATCGCTTGCAATTTGAACAAAAGGGGCAAGTCTCCAGAAGTCCCAACCAAATTTTTACCGAAGGCGTACTGCGAGTCGGGGTAAATGATAACCTCCGAGGACTAAAGCAAATTGAAAGTATGTATTGGCTGGATGTACCCGAATCCGAAAAAGCTGATATTAAAAATATTATCAAGCAGCCCACATTTGCCCAGACCCTATATCCCATGCCCTATTGGGAACCCATATCCCGATGGTCAAATACCAATAACTTGCCGATTGCCTTAGTAATTGGGCTAATCCGTCAAGAATCACGGTTTGAGTCCCAAATTGTCTCTAGTGCCGAGGCGATCGGATTAATGCAAATTATCCCTGAAACTGGAGCATGGATTGCTGGCAAAAAGAAAATAGCTAATTATTCCCTCCGCAATCCCGAACAGAATATTGAATTTGGTACATGGTATCTGGACTACACCCATAGCAGATTTGCCAATAACACCATGCTCGCCGTTGCTAGTTACAATGCTGGACCTGGTAGGGTAACCCAATGGGTTAATTCTTTCGGAATTAATGATCTCGATGAATTCGTGCAACGCATTCCCTACGATGAAACTAGAGGCTATGTGGAATACGTTTTAGGTAACTATTGGAACTATTTGCGCCTATACTCACCCCAAATTCAGCAACAAATAAATAACTTACCACTGTAGCTTTTTCACCTTTACCCCACGATAGGTAGTAACCTTAGCTTTTGGAATATCGGGAACTGGAGGATTATCTGGAGTGGTTAAAGACTCTGATGGAGTTTGAATTCTAGTTTCAGCAAGCGATGGATCATCAATTGGGTTAATTTGGTCAATTGGGGTTTTTGGTTCAAGAGCAGCACCCCTATAACTAGAAATTGTCGTAACTTTGGGACTAATCTCTTTGGGGACAGTAGCAATTTCATTTCTGATTTTTAAGATCTCTCGTCCTAGGGTTTCAGTATAGATATCAGCAATTAAATTTATAACTTCATCCAAAGCATCAATTTTGAGATCATTACTTAGAGCTTCCATAATTAAAGCGACTGTGCCATTAAGTGTAGCTTGACTCAGCCTAGGGATAATGCCGATCGCCCCACATTTACCAGTTGCCCATTTTTGTTCATAAGCTTTAACTTGCATCGAACTAGAATTTAGAAGTAAAACCTTGAGAGGAAGCTCTAAGGCACGACACCAATTACAAACAGGTACTACTTGCAAGCTATTAGAGGTAGGGCTTTTGATCCCAATATCCATGATCAACAAGTCAGGTAAAAATTCATCCCTAGTTAGCATTTCTACTATGTCAACAGTTGTAGGTCTCCAGTCAACTTGGACACCTTGGGAATGAAGTGTCGCATTCCAGATTTTCCCCTGCTGTTCATCTAGTTGCAAGATTAAGACTGTCTTGGGAGTTTCAGGCATGGACTTAATTTACGTTGATTATTGGATTTTTAACTTGTGATTAAATTCTAATTAAATTTCTATTAGTTGAGCTAGTAGTTTAGAGTTTTTAATATTTGATTAATGTCATCTAAATAACCAAAATCTCAAAATTTATTGGTCAGTGTATATAAACCGTATTCATCTCAAGCAATTTCGTAACTATGTCAACCAAATAGTTGATTTTACTGCTTCTAAAACTATTATTTTGGGTAACAATGCCCAAGGCAAATCCAATCTTTTAGAGGCAATGCAATTACTATCCACCTTGCGATCGCCTAGGGTCAGTCGAGATCGAGACTTAGTTAAAAACGGCGAACCCACAGCAGAAATTACAGCTATATGCAGGCGATCGCTATCAGAAGTCGAGCTAGTGATGCGGTTACGGCGGGAAGGTCGGCGCAGTTTAGGCCTAAATGGGGTTAACCTCACCCGCCATCTGGATTTTTTGGGACAGGTTAATGCCGTATGTTTTTCTAGTCTTGATTTAGACTTAGTGCGAGGTAGTCCTGAAAGTCGGCGCGATTGGCTAGATCATGTTTTAATTCAGCTAGAACCCGTATATCTAAGCTTTTTACAGCAATATAATCAGGTATTAAGGCAGCGCAATGCCCTACTCAAAGGCATACGGCAAGGAAAATTAAGCAACGATCCAACCCAAATGGCAGCTTGGGATGCTCAACTAGTGGCAACGGGAACCAGAATCACCCGTAGGCGATCGCGACTAGTGCAAAGGTTAACTCCGATCGCCCAAAAATGGCATAGCAGCATTAGTGGTGGTAGTGAATTATTAAATATCGTCTATAGCCCAAAGTTCCAATTTCAAGATGCCGATACCATAGAAGCGATCCATGGGGCGTTTTTAGCGCAAATTCAAGTAAAAGCGATCGCCGAATACCATCAAGGTACTAGTCTAGTTGGACCCCATCGGGACGAAGTAAACCTAACAATTAATCAAACTCCCGCCAAGGAATATGGTTCCCAAGGGCAACAACGCACATTGGTACTGGCATTAAAATTGGCAGAACTGGAATTGATCGAGTCAATTACGGGCGAACCACCTCTATTACTCCTAGATGATGTTTTGGCAGAACTAGATTTGCAAAGGCAAAATTATTTATTAAATGCGATCGGCGATCGAGTGCAAACCATAATTACTACTACCCATCTCGGAGCTTTTGACGGCGGATGGTTAAACTCAGCCCAAATATTGCAAGTGGAAAATGGTAGTGTAAAGTTTCAGTAACAAAATTAAATGATTATGAATCCTGACTCCGAATCAATCCCTGAGAATCAATCTCCTCCCCCCAGCTATGTCAAGTTGGCAATGCGGAATATGGTCAAAAAACGGGGTACTTCGATCTTTCATTTTTTGTTGACCAGTGTCGGTTTAGTTGCCGTGCTAGTTGGTTTGGCTGTAGTTTTTCGCTAGTGATCAATATCACTCGTGTCTGTACCAGTCATCACAGATATTACTCTTATGATCTTGAATACTTAGTTTGTACTTTTACATTACCAATAAATTAAGTTAGGCAAATTATTTTAGCTTTGACAAAAACTGTAACTTCCAAATTAAATATTGATTTAAATGTGGAAATTAGCCCCGCGATCGCTAGTCTAGCTTCCATACCCGAGCAAGATTGGCAAGATTGGTTTCGAGTTTGGCTCAATCTTCTGAGTTTTAAGGTAGAAATAACGCACACAGACTATGAAGTCTCTTTATTACTAACAGATGACACAGAAATTCAGGCTTTAAATCTTCAATATCGCCATCAAGATTGTCCTACTGATGTTTTGGCATTTGCCGCGTTAGAAGCAGATATTCCCTCTCTAGGTATAGAAGAACTTAATTCTGAGCCACTATATTTGGGTGATATTGTCATTTCTGTGAATACCGCCATTAGCCAAGCCCAAGAACAAGGACATTCAATTAGTAGGGAATTAGTCTGGCTAGCTGCCCATGGTTTATTACACCTTTTGGGTTGGGATCATCCTGACGCTCAAAGTTTAGAAGCAATGTTGGCAGAGCAAGATTTATTAATTCAAGCGATCGCGGACGGAAAGTTCTTAAAAACTAATCCTAAAGAAAATCCTTAAAATCTTTAATATCAAGACCTATGTCAACTAATATTTCTTCTAAACCCTCATCGGAAAGTAATATGAACAATACAAAAGTCCATGAGCGTAAAACCTTAAATATCAGTGCTGATATCAAAAACGTCTTAGAGCAATCGGAGCGGAAGCAGTCCCTCCAGGTCGCCACCAATCTCGGAGCAAGTTTTAATTATGCTTGGCAGGGTTTTTCCTATGCTTTTAGAACCCAAAGAAACTTTCGTATTCATACGTTAATTGGCACTTTAGCTTTGGGTTTAAGCCTTTATCTACAAATCCCTGCGGGTGACCTAGCGACAATTACCCTCACCAGTGGCGCAGTTTTAGCAATGGAACTAATTAATACAGCCTTAGAATCTGTAGTCGATTTAACCCTAGGGCAAACCTACGATCCCCTTGCCAAAATTGCCAAAGACTGCGCCGCTGCCGCCGTTCTAGTCTCTGCGATGGTGGCTTTAGGGGTAGCAGTGATTTTATTACTCCCCCCTCTCCTTATTGTGATTAAAGGGCTTTATCTTTGATCTAGGTTCCTCATTAACTCTTAGTCACGGTACGATAGTATAGAAAGCCTAAATGTTTCTATAGCTCCATGCCTGAATCCTGCCTTACTTTCGATGAGCCGCCTGATTCCCCAGAAGAAGCCTGTGGTGTTTTTGGAGTATTCTCACTAAAAACCGATTTACTGACAACCAACGCCGCCAAATTAACCTACTTTGGTCTGTACGCACTCCAGCACCGTGGACAGGAATCGGCGGGGATCACTAGTTTTGAAGCTGATGGTAGTTGTCATACCCATAAGGAGATGGGACTGGTATCGCAAATATTTAATGAACAAAATTTAAATACTCTTCCCGGAAATATAGCGATCGGGCATAATCGTTATTCCACCACTGGCTCTAGCAAAATTGTCAATGCCCAGCCCGTAGTTGTACCAACTCGTCTCGGAAATTTAGCCCTAGCCCATAACGGTAATCTGGTAAATACGGAAACCCTTCGCAACGAACTTATAGCAAACGGGCATCAGCTAACTTCAAGTTCTGACTCCGAAGGTATTGCTTTTGCGATCGCCGAGGCTGTAAACAACGGAGAAAATTGGCTAGATGGCATCACAACCGCTCTCCGTAGATGTCAAGGAGCATTTAGCTTAGTAATTGGCACTGCCGATGGCATTGTTGGAGCCAGAGATGGCTATGGTATTCGTCCTTTAGTAATTGGACAAACTGAGGATGGTGGCTATGTGCTTGCCTCTGAGACCTGTGGGTTAGATATTATTGGGGCTCAGTATATTCGGGATGTGAATGCAGGAGAATTAGTTTGGATTGATAAATCGGGTTTAACTTCCTATCAATGGCTTGTAGAAGCAATACCTAAGCTATGCGTGTTTGAGATGATTTATTTTGCCCGTCCCGATAGTATTATGCACGGGGAAAGCTTATATAGTTACCGTATGCGCTTAGGTAAAAGTTTGGCACGGGAATCTCCTGTAGAAGCAGACTTGGTTATTGGTGTTCCCGATTCAGGGATTCCTGCGGCGATCGGCTACTCACAGGTGGCAGGGATTCCCTATGCCGAGGGCTTAATCAAAAATCGCTATGTGGGGCGTACCTTCATTCAGCCGACCCAAGCTATGCGAGAATCTGGAATTCGGATGAAGCTCAATCCATTAAAAGATGTATTAGCTGGAAAGCGGATAATTGTGATCGATGACTCCATCGTGCGTGGCACAACTAGTCGTAAACTCGTACAGGCTTTGCGAGATGCGGGAGCTACGGAAGTACATATGAGAATTTCCTCGCCACCTGTAACCCATCCTTGTTTTTATGGCATTGATACTGACTCTCAAGATCATTTAATTGCTGCCACTAAATCTGTAGAGGCGATCGCTAAAATAATTAACGTAGATTCTCTGGCATATCTAAGTCATGAGAGTATGCTTGTAGAGACTAAGGTCAATACTGGTAACTTCTGCTCTGCCTGTTTTAGTGGTGACTATCCTATTCCTGTTCCTGATCAATTAAAACGCGCCAAACTTATTCTTGAACCTCATTTTTAAAATTAAATTGAAAACTGAATTAAATCATGAGTAAAGTCCTATTTCACCTTGCTTTTCCTGTGATTGATGTTCCGAGTACCAAAGCTTTTTATGTTGATGGGTTAGGGTGTTTAGCAGGTAGAGAGTCTCCTAGTTCTTTGATCCTCAGTTTATATGGACATCAACTGGTAGCACACGTTGTCCCAGAATTACCCACCATCCAAACAGGAATTTATCCCCGACATTTTGGCTTAGTATTTCAGTCAGAGAGTAATTGGTTGGCACTGCTAGAAAGAGTACATGACAAAAGATTAAAGTTTTACCAACAGCCTAAAATTAGATTTGTTGATACTCCTTTAGAGCATCGCACTTTTTTCTTAAATGACCTATCGGGAAATGTTTTAGAGTTTAAACATTACAAATTTGAGTCGGCAATCTTTGGTGAAACTGATTTTCATCAAGTAGGAGATTTGCCAACATTTAATGTGCCGATGGCGAATTATACATATTAATAACTTGCTAAATTTAAGAACTATTCCCTTCCTTAAGCTTTTGGCGTAGGGTTTGGAATTTTTTCTTGAGTTGGCGTTGGCGAGCAGAGCCACCTTTACCTTTGGAGTTTCTACCCTCATTACGAGGAGACTCCCATCTTTTTAGTTGTTGAGCCATAGTTATTAATTTTCTGGGAAATGTTAGTCTAGGTTAACCTGAATCTTGGATTATAGACAAATGGTAACTACATTAGCAATTTCTCGTCATTGTAATAGTCTTGCTGAAGTTCGTGCTAGATTTGGGGTTAAATTTAATCCAGATGTGAGCTTTTTTTCAGAATGGCATCAAAACCTGCCAACACTGACAGAACAAGAGTTACAACGCTGCGATCGCATTAAGCAACAATATTTATATCATCGAGATCATGGTCACATTGGTGAAGGTCTGGTTAATCAGATTGTGATTTCACCGTTACTCGATATAGCAGGATTTTATGATTCACCCTTTGAGGTTAAAACCGAACAGCCTGTCCAGATTGAAGCAGTAAAAATTGAAGCAGACGATGAGATTATCTACCGTAGCAGAATTGATACCCTTGTGATTCACAAAAAACTTTGGGTATTGGTGATTGAGTCCAAAGGGACATCTTTTAATATTGAAGAAGGAATGGCACAGGCGTTGATTTATATGCTGAGTAATAATTCTCAACCTACTTACGGATTTATCAGTAATGGTGGATTTTCAATTTTTGTGAAGGCTACTAAAGATGGTCAATATATTTTTTCTGATGAATTTTCGGTCTATCGTCGCCGCAATGAGCTTTATGGAGTTTTAGGTACGATGAAAAATATTGCTCAATCCCTTATTCTTATTTAGGGCAATACATGAATACCAAGAATTCGTCTGTTTTATTAGCAGTTAAAGATGTAGTCGCAGGCTATGTATCAGGGGTAGACGTTTTACAGGGTATTAATTTGGTTGTGCATGACCGAGAGTTAGTCACTGTTATAGGGGCAAATGGTGCGGGTAAATCTACCCTTGCTAAGATGATTTTTGGATTAGTACCTGTGCGATCGGGGGAGGTAATTTTTAATAATAATAAAATTAATGGGTTGCTGCCTAATCAAATTGTCGCTGCAGGTATGGGCTATGTGCCTCAGGTTGCCAATGTATTTCCCTCTTTAAGTATTTCCGAAAACTTAGATATGGGGGCATATATTTCTACTGAGAATATCCAAGATCAGAAACAAAAGATCTATGATATTTTTCCAGCTTTAGCTAAGCGGCAACGGCAGAGAGCAGGAACACTTTCAGGCGGGGAGCGGCAAATGTTAGCAATGGGAAGGGCATTAATGCTATCTCCTAAGCTTTTGATCTTAGATGAACCTACAGCAGCCCTTTCCCCGATTTTAGTGCAGGATGTTTTTAATTTAATTCAGTACGTTAATAGTCTTGGTACGACGATTATTTTAGTCGAACAAAATGCACGAAAGGCTCTAGCGATCGCTCACCGAGGTTATGTTTTAGATTCTGGACGCGATCGCTTTGAAGGCAAAGGCGATGACTTACTTAATGATCCTAAAATTGGTGAGTTATATTTGGGGCAAGGGCATAGTCCAAATTGAATGGTATTCTAATCCTGAAGTTAGCCTACCTAAAACTAAGAGAGCCTATTTAGTCCATGAAAAATTTAAGAATCTGGTTTGTTAAACTCTTCCAAACTTTCATACTGGCTGGACTAGTAGTATGGCATTTACTAATTAAGAGGAAACTACATTGGCGAAATACCATAGCGCAAATGTCAGTGGTAGGTACAGAGTCTTTATTGATTACTCTTGTCACCGCTAGCTTTGTGGGTGGGGTATTTACGATTCAAGTGGCAAAGGAATTTATTAATTTTGGCGCACAGCAGGCAATTGGTGGAGTATTAGCGATCGCCTTAACCCGTGAACTATCGCCTGTCTTAACTGCTGTAATTATTGCTGGACGTGTGGGATCGGCATTTGCCGCAGAAATTGGGACTATGCAAGTTACAGAACAGATTGATGCTTTATATATGCTGCGCACTGACCCTGTAGATTACTTAATTATTCCTAGAGTCATAGCTTGTATTGTCATGATGCCAGTACTGACAGTACTATCTTTAATAACGGGAATGGCTGGGGGGATGGTGATTTCTGAGAGTCTTTATAATATTCCCTACGTCGTATTTTTGGATTCAGTGTTGAATTTTTTAAGGACATGGGACTTAATGAGTGCTGTGGCTAAATCAATTATTTTTGGTGCTGTAATTGCCCTCATTGGCTCTAATTGGGGAATTACAACCACTGGGGGAGCTAAAGGTGTAGGGGAATCCACAACAACAGCGGTGGTAACTGCTCTATTAGCTATATTTATCTCTAACTTTTTAATGACTTGGCTGCTATTTGGCGATGCTAGTAAAAATTTGGCGAGTTCTTTTTAAGCTATGGACTTTACTACGTTTTTACAACAATTTCTGAATGGTTTATCAATTGGCAGTATCTATGCGATTTTTGCCTTGGGATACACTCTGGTCTTTTCAGTTTTAGGAATGGTTAATTTTGCCCATGGTGCAGTTTTTACCCTTGGGGCATATTTTACATACATGCTAGTGGGGGGTAAGTTTGGGTTCAATGGATTACTGGCAAATACGGCTTTACCTTTTAACTTGCCCTTTGCGATCGCTTTGATTTTAGGTAGTTTATTGGCAGGACTAGCGGCAGTGATCGTCGAGTTTTTAGCATTTCGTCCGTTGCGCCGACAGGGTAGCGATCCGTTACTAACTTTGGTATCGAGTTTAGGCATGGCTGTGGTCATAGTAAATTTGATTCAGTACTTAGTTGGGGCAGAAATTTATACTTTTCCCAGTAATATTTATGGCAATTTACCAACCGCCGTTAACTTTGGTAGTAGCGATCGCCCGATTGCAATTCGGACTGTGCAGATTATTATCTTTGCCGTAGCTACGGTCATAGTTTCATTGTTGACCTATATCATCACTTGCACAAAGTTAGGAAAGGCATTACAAGCTGTAGCGGAAGATGCAACTACAGCCAAATTATTAGGGATCAATACGGAAAGAGTAATTATTTTAATTTTTTTTCTCAGCGGCTTTCTCGCAGGAGTTGCTGGTACCTTAGTTGGCTCCAGTGCAGGACTCACTCCATATTTTGGGATTGCCATTGGCTTGAAAGGTCTAGGTGTAATTGTTTTAGGTGGACTAGGTAATATTCCTGGTTCGGTCGTAGGAGGATTAGTAATTGGCTTAGCCGAAGCATTTGTACCTGCAGATTATTCGGGTTTTAAAGATGCGATCGCCTTTGGGTTTTTATTTATGATGCTGCTATTCCGACCCCAAGGCTTGCTAGGGCGAGTATTTATACAGAAGGTTTAATAATCAAAGGTAAAATATCTTTAACTAGCAGAACTAAGGCTCTCTAAATTCTTTAAATTTTCTTTAAGTTAATGGCAACAGAAGTCACACTCCAAGATATAGCAACGACACTCCAAGAAGTTATAAATAAGGTAAATAATCTTGATGGCAAGGTCAATAGCCTCGATACTAAAGTAAATAACCTTGATGCTAAGGTCAATAATCTTGATCAAGATGTCAAAAAACTTACCACTGAAAATGAGCGATCAAATGATAAATTGACAAACTATCAGCAAGCTAGTCAGTCATTGGTAAACCTAGCCTTTAGCCTCATTGCTTCAGCAACAGTTATTACTGTAGTTTCCGCTGTTTTCAAAAAATAGATTAATACCTAGGGATTGAGAATGCTGCAATTTTTTGATAGTTATGGATTTTTGATTGTCTCGATGTTCCTTGGCGCATTATTGGGATTATCGGTATATTTACCCTTAATGGCGGGACAACTATCTTTGGCATCACCAGGATTCTATGCCATTGGCGGCTACATTGCGGCAATTATTTCAACTCAAGTTTTTCCTGCGGAAAGATTTTCGATATGGGTACTTTTAGCTGAAATCGGATTGGCAGCGATCGCCTGTGGAATATTAGCAATATTTTTAGGACTTCCCGTATTACGATTACGCGGCATTTATTTAGCGATCTCTACCATTGCCTTTGTGGAAATTTTACGAGTTTTTGCCTTAAATTTAGAAATCACAGGGGGGGCAGTTGGTATTTTTGGCATTCCTCAACCATTTAAGACTCAAATCGCCTATTTGTGGATTGTTCTGCCTTTACTCTGCCTATGTATGGCTTTACTTTATCGGATCGAAGTTACAGAATTGGGAAGGATATGGCGGGGAATTAGAGAAGATGAATTAGCTGCTGGAACTATGGGCATTAATTCCACCTACTACAAGGTTTTAGCATTTAGTTTAGGCGGAATGCTCGCAGGAATTGCTGGCGTTATCAGTGCTCATTTTTTAAATACATGGAATGCTCGCCAAGGTACCTTTGATGCCAGTATTATCTATCTTGCTTTTGTTTTAGCTGGGGGTTCGCGCACCTTTGTTGGTCCCGTAGTTGGAGGGATGATCCTGACGGCGCTACCTGAAGTTTTAAGGGCGATCGCTGGGATCAATGGCTTACCAAAATGGCTATCCCAGTTTTTTCAAGATGGCAGGTTAATTATCTTTGGAATTTTGATTGTCGTCACAACCATATATTTTCCTAAAGGCTTAATTACGCCCGAACTTCTGAAAACATTGGGGAAAAGTATCAGAACTAGAGTTTTAGCAAAACCTTAGCGATCGCTAATCGGCGTATATTCCACATCATGTAACCCTGTATAAACCTGAGTTGGTCTAAACAAGCGATTATCTGCCATTTGTTCTTTCCAGTGTGCTAACCAACCTGGAACTCGGGCGATCGCAAAAACAGGTGTAAATAAATCCACAGGAATATTTAACTTCTTATAAACCAGCCCTGAATAGAAATCGACATTAGCGAAAATTCCCTTTTCAGCAAATACATCCATTGCCTGCCGTTCCAGTTCTAGGGCGATATCGTAGTAGGGATCATGACCAGATTGCTCAAATAACTGATCGACTAGTTTTTGCAAAATAGTTGCCCGAGGGTCTTTGACCTTATAAATGCGATGTCCAAACCCCGGCACTTTTTCTTTTTTACTAATTTTTGCTTCTAAATAGCTCTTCACATTTTTAACAGAACCAATTTCTTCGAGCATTAACATCACTTTTTCATTGGCTCCACCATGTAAAGGTCCACCTAGGGTACCAACGGCAGCAGCTAGCACCACATAGGGATCGTTCAACGTTGAAGCTGTAACTAAAGCACAAAAAGTAGACGCATTAACGGTATGTTCAGCATGGAGAGTTAGACACACATCAAATATTTGCGCCGCTAAAGGATCAGGCTCGATCTCATTGAGCATATATAAAAAATTGGCAGCATAGCTCAGATCATCTCTAGGCGGTACAGGATCATTACCTTGGCGCATCATATGAAATGCTGCAATAATTGTCGGGATTTTGGCAATTAATCTGATGGTGGCTCCGTAGATATATTCAATATCTCGCAGGTCTCTGAGAGGGTAAAACATCCCAAGGGCGCAGACACAGGCTTGGATCACATCCATGGGATGAGCATCGTCAGGAAAACACTTGAGCATATCCCGAATCCGATACTTGATTCGGCGACGGTGATTGATACTATGTTCAAATTTTTCTAGCTCTTGGTGTTTAGGTAACTCACCAAAGATTAGAAGATAACTGGTTTCGAGGAAATTACTATGCTCACACAGATCTTCGATGCGGATACCTCTGTACTCTAGTAGTCCAGCTTTGCCATCAACATAACTAATATTAGACTGAGTGGCAGGAACTCCTTCTAGACCTGGTTTATATTCACCAATAGCCATAATCCACTCCTTATCACCTTAACTGCAATTCTGAATTTAACATTCTAGGTATTGATCTAGCAAAGAAATAGCTAATAAAAAACTGGGGCAGTCAAAAGATTTAAACTTTCCCAGTATTTTAACTATGGTAATTTTATGAAATTTTATTGAAATGGATTGTTACCACGATCGCCAAATAGCTTCGCTTCACCTTTAATTACAGCCTTAGCCATGTTAAAAGTTGCCCAAACAACTACTAAAGCGATCGGGGCAAGCACAAGAAGGGGTCTTAAATCAGCATCCATAGTAATTAAGTATTGTTAAAGGTTTTGTAGATATATGCATTATCTCATTTCCTAGAGCTTTTACAAGTGGATATTCACCCCATTAGAATCACATTATCGATCACATGAATAATGCCGTTATCGGCTTCAATATCCGCAGCAATGACAGTAGCATTTTTAACTTCAAATCCGTGGGCTAAGTTAATCTTGATCGGTGATCCTTCGACAGAGGTTAATTCGGTAATACCTTGTAAATCTGATGTTTTCCAGCGTCCAGCCACTACATGAAAGGTTAAAATTCTCGCTAATTGCGGAATATTTTGTACCAAAGTCGTAATTGTACCTGGGGGGAGTTTGGCAAAAGCATCATCATTGGGAGCAAAGACGGTAAAGGGTCCTGGAGACTTTAAGACATCAACTAAGTTTGCAGCTTGAACAGCCACAACTAAGGTCTTAAAAGCACCTGCACTGACCGCAATATCAACAATATCTGCCATATATATTTTATTTTATAAATTTGATTGATCTTATAGTCTTGGCTAATTAGTTTGCCTCATTAATAGATAACAAATCAATGCTTAATCTTATCCATATCTTTGGTTGATCATCAATAATCTACGATGAGCGATCGCTATTATGTTCGAACCTATGGAGTTATCGTGTTCGACTAACCAGAATATCTAATGAAAAACTATTTAGCGGTCGGATCAATCTTCATTAAAACCTGCCCATAGCCTACGGGTTGAGCATTTTCTATTAAAATTTCGACGATCCGCCCATCCATATCTGCTTCAATCTCATTCATGAGCTTCATGGCTTCAATGATACATACAGGTTGCCCTTTGCGAACTAGATCACCTTTGCTTACAAATGCAGGCTCATCAGACTTTGGCGATCTATAAAAAGTCCCTACCATAGGCGAGGCAATGTCAGCTAAGTTCTTATTAATCGGTGCAGCCTGAGAAATAGTAGGAGTAATAACAAGAGTAGGCTCAGAAGGAACTACAGAGACAACTTGACTCACTGGAGCTATAGTTTTCTCGCTTTTACGAATATTTAAGCGCACATCCCCAAATTCTAGACTCAATTCTGTAATGTCAGTCTGGTTAATCAGGGAGATTAGTTCTTTTAGTTCCTCCAGATTCAGTTCCACTTAGTTATCACGCCCCAAATATGTATCAGTCCGAGTATCAACTTTAATTTTTTCGCCAATGGAGATAAACAAAGGCACCATAACCTGTGCGCCTGTTTCAATAATCGCTGGCTTAGAGCTTCCTGTGGCACTATCACCTTTTAAGCCAGGATCGGTTTGAATAACTTCGTAGGTCACAGAGTTAGGTAGTTCTACTTCTAAAACTTGTTTACCCCAGATCACGACGTTAACTTCCATACCCTCTTTGATATATTTAACGCGATCGCCAATTTGAGCAGCACTAAGAGTAGATTCTTCATAGGTGTCCATATCCATAAAGACGAATTGATCTCCTTCTTTATAGGTATGTTGCATAGTGTTTTTTTCTAAAACAGCTTGGGGTAACATTTCCCCTGCTCGGAAGTTTTTTTCTAAAACACTACCTGATTGCACGTTTTTGAGTTTAGTACGGACAAAGGCTGAACCCTTACCTGGTTTGACGTGGAGGAATTCCACTACTCGCCAAACACCGTTGTCCATTTCTATGGTTACACCCGTTTTGAAGTCATTACTGGAGATCATGCGCGCTTGATTTTTTAGATTCGGCTTTAATTGTACTAAGTTGTGTCTCCAGATACTCAGAATATGTCAGAAATTTTAGAGAAATACGGACGAGACATAAATTTAGTTAAAGTCTAAAATGAGAATTGGTGACGTTAACTCCACTGAGCAAAGGGATGTAAAACCACAGCTTTAATAATTCGATCGCCTTGCCATAGCGGTAAAGATAGCCATAGTTTGCCTTGATCAATCCATTTTTGGCGTAAGGTTGCGTTGTCTAAATTAGGATTAAGCGATCGCATACAGACAATATTAATAGTTGGTTCACAGACTAGTTCTAAATCTACGGAATTATCAACCCATACCCTTAAAGCCTGAGCTTTGTCCATGGAATCATTTACCAATTGGGCATAACCATCTAACCCAAGCGATCGCAACGCCAGCCATAGTTTTAAGCTATCAGTCCGCCTTGTTCCTTGCAAAGTAAAATTACCAAAATTCAAAGAATTATCTGCCATATAGGGCAAAGTATTATCAAATCCATTGATTAAATGCTGACGATCTTTAACCAAAAACATAGCGCAGGTACGGGCAACCCACATCCATTTTTGAGGATTAAAGGTAATGGAGTCTGCTTGTTCGATGCCAGATAATAAATATTTCCATTTTGGTGATAGTATTGCTGCCCCACCGTATGCCGCATCAACATGGAACCAACAGTTATATTTTTTAGCAATTTCGCCTACTGCTGCAATATTATCGATCGCTCCTGTAATTGTAGTGCCAGCGATCGCTCCAATGAAAAATGGGATTTTGCCAAGATTTAGCTGTTCTTGAATTTTTGCCTCTAGAACTTCTGGTTTAATTTGCCCTAAGGCATTAGTCTCAACCCTAATTAAATTTTTGCTACCTAATCCAATCACATTCATGCCCTTATCAAAAGAAGTATGAGCCGCATCGGAGATCAAAGCTACTAACTTATTTTCCAGCCCTTTTGATTTAATACTAGGGATTTTATAATTTCTTGCCACTAGCAAAGCCGTAATATTCGCTAAACTGCCACCACTAGTTAATGTGCCAAAACTCTTGTCGCCTAGCCCAAATAACTGCCCAAACCATAACATTAAATCTGCTTCTAATTGGGTAAATAGTGGAGCCAACTCACTACTCAGCATATTGTTATTAATGGCACTGGCTAAAGCATCTGCCCACACGGTAATTGCTAAGGGTGTACTATCCATGTGTCCCATATAGCGGGGATTATTTAAGTTCAGGCTGCGGGGTAATACCTGCGACCGCACCTCTAAAAGTAAGTCCTGCCAGTTTATGCCGACTTGGGGAATATCTAACTTTAATATGGAAATATCCTTGACAAAATCTTGGGTCTGATTAGCCAAAACCTCATCGGTAATCAAATCCACAAAGGCATAGCCCATTTGGCGCATGAGTTCACGATTAGAACCATTGATATTAATAAATTGAGATTCTAAAAATTCCTTGGGCATTATTTAATCATAGCGACGGGATAGTCAGGATTTTGGGGATTAGGAATCAGTTTTTGATTTTTACAATCTACCAAAAAATCCATTAACTCCAAAACTACCTGCCCAATTAATACCTCATCCCCAGTTACTAATGCTTGTAAAACCGCAGTTCTACCCTGACACTCAATGCGAATTGCTTCAGTTATATCAAGTACCTCCTGCGCTCCATTAGCAAACCGAGCAACCTGTTGTCCTTGTATACTTAAACCTAAATCATCTACCACTTCGGGGGGAATTACTAGAGTTAATGCCCCTGTATCTACTAAGGCAGTACCTTCGTAAATTCGTAAATGCTTGGGATGCAAAGAACCACGACTTACCAATCCTTCTTCAAACACACTGGTGAGCTTCACCTGAACTCGAACTGCCCCCATTTCGGCTCCTTGATTTAAAATATTTCCTTGAGTAATTGTGTTCATAGGGATAATTGCCTGAGCTAGATTTGAACAAGTTAGATATGATCTAGGTAAATCTTAACCAAAAGCTATCTCTATGAGTGTAAACCTGTCCTGTGATTTTAGCGATCGCCACCTTGATAGTTCCGTAAGCACCAGCCAACGCCAATTAGCAATTACGATTTCTGTAGATGGGAGTATTAGCGTTAGCAATACCCCACTAAATCTTTGCCTAGTTTTAGATCACAGTGGCTCTATGGGCGGGCAACCTCTGGATACTGTCAAAAAAGCAGCACGGGATTTAATCGATCAAATGAGTTATAAAGATTACATCAGCATTGTGGGCTTTGATCACAGAGCCAAGGTTGTAGTTGAAAATCAAACCCTTATTAATCCCGAATCCGTTAAAGAAAAAATCCTATATCTCAAAGCTGGGGGCGGCACTAATATTGATGAGGGCATTAAACTGGCACTAAAGGAACTAAGTAAGTCCATGAAAAGTACTATCAGTCAGGCACTGATTCTGACCGATGGCGAAAATGAACATGGTAATAACGATCTTTGTCTGCAATTTGCCCAATTAGCGGCAGCAGAATATGGCATAACACTACATACCCTAGGATTTGGCGACTATTGGAACCAAGATATCCTTGAAAAAATTGCCGATGCGGGTGGCGGCACGATGGCATACATAGAATCCCCCGATCAAGCCAGTGCGGAATTTCAAAAAATCCTCCGTCGGGTGCAATCCGTTGGACTGATTAATGCCCACTTAATCTTAAAACTTGCCCCTAATGTCCGTCTTGCCGAACTCAAGCCCATCGCTCAAGTTACACCCGAAACCATTGAACTAGAACCTGAAAAAAACTTAAATACCTACATTGTTCGATTGGGTGACTTAATGTTAGGGAACGATCGCACAATCATGCTCAATTTATACATTAACCATAACCCTGACCAAATTGTTGCTGCTTCTACTGCCAATACAATTCATGCGGTCACAGCCCAAATTCGCTACGACGATCCACAATCTAAACTCGAAGGCTTATTATCTCCAGAGGTTACGGCAGATCTCACGCTAATTAAGGACTTTCAGCCCCAAATCAATCCCCAAGTGCAGAGCAGTATCTTAGCATTAGCCAAATATCGTCAGACCCAATTAGCTGAAACTAAATTAAAGCAGGGCGATCGCACAGGGGCAGTAACAATGCTACAATCAGCAGCGAAAACTGCATTACAGATGGGAGATCAGCAAGCAGCTACGGTACTCCAAGCCAATGCTACGACTTTACAGTCTGGAACTGATCTGAGTGAAGCAGAGCGTAAACAAACCCGTATGGTATCTAAAACCATTTTGCAAATTCCCACAAATCAAATTTCGACAAATCAAATTCCCACAGAATAATTGATCATGATTATTTGCCCTAACTGTTCCCATGAAAACCCAGATGGTGCCAGCTATTGTGACTCGTGTTACACACCTTTGCCAGTAGTCACTATCAGTACTTGCCCAAACTGTGATAGTCCAGTCCAGTCCGATGCTAGTTTTTGTGGAAATTGTGGTTTTAATTTGAAATCTGCCAGTGAACATGAAAAAAGTATGACAGAAGAAACTGATAATACATCTAGCCCCGAAGAAGTACCACTTCCTGCTGAATCACCTATATCTACCCCTGAGGCTTCACCTCCCGATTTATCCGATGACGACCTTGCCCTTGTGCAAGAGTTAATTGAACCCCATCCCTTGACCCAACTGCAACAAATTGGGGCTTTTTTAATCCATGTCCAAACCAATATCAATCTAGAGCTACCAAATAATTTACAAGTAATTCACATCGGCAAGCCCAATAATATGATTCCTCCCGATATTGATGTATCTGGGTTTCCAGATTCTGATATTGTTTCTCGTGTTCATGCTGATATTCGCTTTGAGGGTAATGCTTACTACTTTGAAGACAGTGGTAGCTCCAATGGCACGTATATTAATAATTCGGTCTTAGCGGCGGGGAATAGACATAAACTTCGATCAGGCGATCGCATTTCTCTCGGTAAAGGCGATCGAGTTAGCTTTGTTTTTCAAATGTCATCGTAAAATCTCATCGTAAACAAACAAAATCAATGGCATAATCTTGACTAAATCAGTTTCAGATATCAAAATTATTCAAACTACTAAGCGGTTACTCCATGGCTATAAGTAAAGTATTGGTGATTGACGACAGTATCATGATCCGTAAGATGGTCAAAAGCATACTAGCAGACAAGTTTGAGGTTTTAGAAGCAAACGATGGTATGTCTGGACTAGACTCAGCCAAGAAAACTTCACCTGACTTGATTTTGCTAGACTTTGTGATGCCTAAGTATAACGGCTACCAAACCCTGCAAGCGTTACGCAGAGTCGATACGCTTAAAGATATTCCCGTGATTATGATCTCTGGATTAAGAGAGCAGGTTGCAGAAAATGTGCCTGAACCTTGGGATTTTGATTTTCTCGAAAAGCCCTTTGAACCAGAGGTTTTAATTTCAAGAATTGATCATTTACTCCATACTGGTGTACCCATAGGCGCTGCTCCGATCCAAACCGATGACTCTAGGAATTCTCAACGAGTTCTCGATCGCCTCACTGCTACTGAAACTTTACTGGCTCAGGGCATAGAAAACCTAATCCAGAGAGAAGTAGTCGCAAGGGTCAATGCCTTGGCTAGTCGTATCCAAAAGCATGAAGCCGCCTTGGGCATCTTGGACAAAAAATTAGATGCTGTCTCGCAGAAACTAGAGCATCAAAATAAAGGAT
Organism: Synechococcales cyanobacterium PMM_0082; assembly: GCA_949127865.1. GTDB lineage: Bacteria > Cyanobacteriota > Cyanobacteriia > Pseudanabaenales > Pseudanabaenaceae > PCC-7502. Next base: position 2,174 of record CASBQR010000032.1, on the reverse strand, counting down.
TGATGATTATTTTACGGGAAATCAAAGCTTTACAAACCCAAGTTGCTAAGTAAAATCTGATTAAAAGCCTAAAAGCTATTTTGCTTCCATCCAATTTTTGCCAATGTGAATATCCACAACTAAGGGGACAGATAAAGGTATAGCAGACTCCATAACTGACTTGATTAACGGTTGTAATTCTACTAATTCTTCGGGCAAAATCTCTAAAACTAACTCGTCATGGACTTGTAATAACAGCCGAGATTTATAATTTTTTAGTAACTTATGTAAGCTGATCATTGCTACTTTGATAATATCTGCACTTGTGCCTTGAATCGGGGCATTAACTGCCGATCGCAACATAGCCGCTTTTTGATAGCCAGAGGTGTATTTAAGTTCATGAAAATAACGCCTACGTCCAAGAACGGTGGTAACAAATCCATTAGTTTCTGCTTCTAGTTCTACAGTCTTCATATAGGAGAAAATTTGAGGGTACTGTTTACCAAAAGCTGAAATAAACTTCTTGGCTTGGTCAGTAGGAATACCAGATACACCCCTAAACTTTTGAGCACCCATGCCATAAATTACACCATAGTTAATGATTTTAGCTAAACGTCTTTCTTCGCTGGTCACTTCATCTTTTTCTAGGAGTAATTGGGCAGTGCGAGTATGAACATCTATACCTTGGTTGTATGCCTTAACTAGTTCTGGTTCTTGGCTGAGATGGGCTAGTATTCTTAATTCAATTTGAGAATAATCAGCCGCTAGCATTATCCATCCCTCTTCAGGTAAAAATCCCGACCTAATCCGCCGACTAAAAGCAGTTTTAATTGGAATATTTTGCAAATTAGGATTAGAACTACTTAATCTGCCCGTGGAGGTAACTGTTTGATTAAAATCGGTATGCACTCGTTGGGTGTGGACATTAATTAGAGCGGGTAAGGCATCGACGTAGGTGGATTTAAGTTTAGCTAGGGTGCGATTTTCAAGGATGGTATCAATTAGAGGATCATCACCTTGGAGCTTATTTAGAACTGCCACATCTGTTGAATAACCTGTATTACTTTTGCGGGATTTTTTTGTAAAGGTTTCGCCTAATTTTTCGATTAGAATTTCGCTTAATTGTTTAGGGGAATTGAGGTTAAACTCTCGACCTACTTGTTTATAAGCAGTTTGAGCGATCGCATCTAAGTCTATTTCTAACTCTTGAGAAAGCTGTTGTAAATATTCTCGATCAACTTTAATTCCTAGCCATTCCATTTCCGCTAAAACTATTTCTAGGGGTAATTCCACTTGATAATATAAATTAGATAGCTCTGGAACTTCAGCTAGCTGTTGTTGTAAAAACGGCATAATTTGCCAAGTACTATAGGCATCCATTCCGCAATAGTTGGCAACTTGAGGAATAGAAATTTCGGCAATAGATTTATGCTTACCAACTAATTCTTTATAGCTTTGTGGAGTTATTTTTAAATACTTTTTAGATAATTCACTCAATCCATGACTGGCATCAGGATCAATCACATAGCTGGCAATCATCGTATCAAAGACTACGCCCATGATATTAATGCCCACCGACTTAAAAATTAGGCGATCAAACTTTGTGTTTTGGAAAACTTTGGGGCGATCGCTATTTTCTAATATTGGTTTAAGTTGATTAACGACTAACTCTAATTCTAAATTTTCACCAGATGTGTGGGCGATCGGGATATAAGCAACATCATTAGTTTTATCACCCCAACAGCAGCCAATGCCCACAAGTTTAGCATCGTGAGGGTTCAAGGCTGTAGTTTCCGTATCCCATGCCACGGGTGTAGTTAAAGAATTTAATTTTTGTTTAAGCTCTTCTAATTTTTCTGAAGTATCAATAATTTGAACATCAAGATTTAGATCATTAACTATCTCAATATTTTCTGGAGCATCAATAAAATCAAACCATAAATCCCCGTCGTTATCATTAGCTTTTTTCGTAGGAATTATTACCGTAGATTCAGATTTCCCACCTAGTTGTACTTGGATTTTATCGATTTTATTAATAAATGCTTTAAGTTCTAAAGTTTCAAGTAATGGGATTAAAATATCGCTTTCAAATCCTCTTAATTCATAATTACTTAAGTTTAGTTCTAGTTCCACATCTTGAATAATTTTTGCCAGAAACTGCGAGTGTTTTGCAGCTTTTATTCCCTGTTCTAATT
>CASBQR010000031.1 GCA_949127865.1 Synechococcales cyanobacterium PMM_0082 | reverse complement strand
TGTTAACCCTGTTTATTGAGAAGCGATCGCAATACTTAATCTATTAATATCTGGAAGTATTAGAAGTTTAAATTAAGAAATACCAGCAACTTAAAAATTACTAGCTTAATATTGCTGATAGAGTACCTATAAAATCTCCTCATTTTGATCATGGTAGAAAGCATACACAAGCCCCTCAGCCCCAAGTTACAAGCCCACGAGCCTCAGCATCAAGAGTCCCAATCCAAACTCCTAAAGAATTTTTGGTATGGCATTGAGCATAGTGCGAATATTTCTACTAAGCCTATATCACTAACTTTTATGGGGCATGATTTAGTGCTTTACCGTGGAACTGATGGCAGGGCGATCGCCTTGGATGGGCGTTGTGTGCATAGAGGTACAGATCTGGGCGCAGGGTGGGTAGAAGGCGACTGCATTCATTGTCCCTATCACGGCTGGAAATACGAATCTGATGGCGTTTGTAGTCATATTCCTGCTAATCAACCTGGGGTGACAATTCCGAAACGGGCAAAACTTCAGTCCTATCAGGTTCAAGAAAAATATGGCTTGATTTGGCTATTTTGGGGAGACTTACCCTCGGAGCAATGTCCACCTATTCCAGAATTGCCAGAGTTTGAACAGCAGGGTTGGCGCACTATTCATGGTGATTTTGACTGGGATGGTCACTACAGTCGGGTAATTGCGAATACCATTGACATGGCTCACGCTCCCTTTGTCCATGCCTCTGCCTTTGGTAAAAAAGAATCCCCTGCGGTTCAGGCATATAAGCTGGAGTCGGGTGAATGGAGTGGCAGTGGTTTTATCACTTTTGAGACTAAACCAGCATACTCTCTCAAATTAATTTTAGGCAAAAATCCTCCCGATGGCATTTTTAGAGCGACTTTTTATATGCCCAATGTTTCACGGGTAGATTTACAGTTTGGGAGGTTTCAGTTTGTGTTGTTTCTAGTGCATCTGCCTGTGAGCGATCGCCAAACAATTACTAAATGGTTACATATCCGTAATTTTGTACTTACACCTTTAGTAGATAGCTTTATGCATCGAGATGTGGTCAAAACCTTTAAGCAGGATAATGAAGCTGTGAGAATTCAAGCAGGAGCAGCACCCGATGACTTGACCGCAGAAATCCATGCTCCTTCCGATGCCTTAGAACTTGCCTATCGCAAATTTTATAATCAGGCTGTAGAAATGGGATGGGGATAGAAATTAAATGAATCACCTTGCTGAAACCGAAAGTCTTTATCTAAGAAAGCACGCCGAAAATCCAATTGATTGGTGGTATTGGTGCGATCAGGCGTTGGAGTTGGCGCGATCGCAGGATAAATTAATATTCTTATCCATCGGCTACTCTAGCTGTCACTGGTGCACAGTCATGGAAGAAGAGGCTTTTTCCGATACGGTGATTGCTGATTACATGAATAAGCATTTCATTGCGATTAAGGTTGATCGAGAAGAACGTCCCGACCTTGATAGCATCTATATGCAAACCCTGCAAATTATGGGAGAAAATGGTGGTTGGCCCCTGAATGTATTTCTCACCCCTGACGATCTAGTTCCGATTTATGGTGGCACCTACTTTCCGATCGAGGCAAGGTATGGCAGACCAAGTTTTCTGAGGGTTTTGCAATCCCTGCACCAAAGCTATCATGAGAAACGCCAAGAGCTACAAAGCTATAAGTTGCAAATTGTCCATAATCTTCAGATCATGAATCAATTGCAACCATCAGTGATTCCAGATGGGAGTTTGGATAAAGGTGTGCAGAAATGTAGCGAAGTAGTACAGAACCGAGGGCAGGGAACTTGTTTTCCCATGATTCCCTATGCCGATTTGGTATTACGCCGCAGTCGATTTAGTGATGCTGAGGTTCTAATTATTAAAGCTCGACAACGTGGACTAGATTTAGGTTTGGGTGGGATTTTTGATCATGTGGCGGGAGGATGGCATCGTTATACAGTCGATCCAGATTGGACTGTGCCTCACTTTGAGAAAATGCTCTATGACAACGGGCAGATTATGGAATATCTGGCAAATTTATGGTCATCGGGAGTTAAAGAAGATTATCTAAAAACGGCGATCGCCCGCACAACGGAATGGCTCCAACGGGAAATGACTAGCCCAGAGGGATATTTTTATGCTTCCCAAGATGCCGATAGTGAAGGGCATGAAGGTAAATTTTGGGTATGGACTTATAAGGAACTAGCTCAAATTTTGACAGATGAAGAATTTCAAGCGATCGCTCAGGAATTTACAATTACGCAATCGGGAAATTTTGAGGGAAGTAATGTCCTGAAGCGGAACTCTATAGCAAGATTATCGATTAAAACCGAAGTAGCCTTGGAGAAGTTATATGCTCGTCGATATGGTGATAACTTAAAACGAACGGATGTTTTCTCCCCAGCGCGCGATCGCCAAGAAGTTAAAAATATCAACTGGCAAGGTCGAGTTCCACCTGTAACTGATACGAAGATGATCGTGGCGTGGAATGCCCTGATGATTTCAGGTTTGGCACGGGCATATATGGTGTTTGCACATGAATTTGAGAGCGAAATTTATCGCCAATTAGCTGTAAATGCCATGACTTTCATCCTACAGAATCAATGGGATCGCCAAGAGAAACGCCTCCACCGTGTAAACTATAACGGAACGATTTCAGTTGTTGCTCATTCTGAAGACTATGCGCTTTTAATTAAGGCACTTTTAGACCTCACCCAAGCCTGCCCCAACGGGATTTATCTCAATCAAGTAATTCGGGTACAAGCGGAGTTTGATCAGTATCTGTGGGATGGAAACGAAGGTGGCTATTTTAATACCGATCTAAATCCTGACCTGCTCATTCGAGAAAAGAATTTTCAGGATAATGCTGCGCCTTCTGCAAATGGTATCGCTATTGCCAATTTAATTCGCCTGAGTTTACTGACGGAAAATCTGGAATATTTGAATAAGGCTGAATTAGCACTTCAAGCATTTGCAGGAGCGATCGCCAAGTCACCAATTTCCTGCCCTAGTTTACTCACCGCCCTAGATTGGTGGCATAACCAAACACTTGTCCGAACAACTAAGAGAGTTTACAGGGAGCTACAGTCTGAGTACAATCCTGTGGCAATGCTCCAAGAGATTACAGAATTACCGCCCGAAATCTCTAAAGAAGCGATCGCTATGGTGTGTAAAGGACTAGCTTGCTTAGATCCCGCAGCTACCAATGAAAAGTTAAGGCTCCAAATTACTGCGACTCAAACTCGACTCTAATTTGTAACCAGTTATACACTCCTAAATATTCTAAAATTAAGCGGAAAGTTAGCAAGTATTAACAATTCCAGATCCTAAATAAATTATTTTTTAGAAGCCAAGAAAATAGTTTTCCACAGGGTTTTCCACAGGTTTTGGGTAGTTTTCCACAGGTTTGCTTGAGTTTTCCACAGATCGAAATTAAATAATCTGATACGGGATATGGCTTGAAGTCAAAGTGATCTAGGGGTTGGGGAAAACTATCTGAAAAGATTGAAGTGTTGCTAAATGTAACAAAAAATTAGTTAAATGCTCGATTGCAAAGTGTCAAGTCCCTAAAAATACAATTAAATTTACCTAGGCGATCGCATTGACAAGCCATGAAATTAGGCACAGAATGTAAAACCTATTAGCCAACCAGAAGTTGAGGCAACCTATATGAATTCAAATGTCAGCATTTTGGCGGAAATCCCTGAAGAGCTTCATGAAACCCTCAAAAGCTACCTTGAAGTCCACCCCGATTGGGATCAAGATCGAGTATTTTCGGCGGCATTATCTTTATTTTTGTTGCAGAATGGTAATTGTGAGACTGTGAATTCATCGAGAAGCTATCGCAGTGCCGCTAAGGTTTATTTAAATAGCTTATTTCAACATTCTGCCTAGAAGTTTTTGATATGCTTGCTAGAAGGTTTAAAATGTATGTCTGTACATTGCATCAATAAATTTAATTGATCTAGAAGCTCAAAATTATAATCAAAGGTGTATGGAAGGAATTGAGTCCCTGTTTTCAACTCAAGCCATCATGGTTATGCTGCTGGGTGCATACGGGGTGGCAATGTGGATGTTTTTAACCAGTGCCCCCAAGGTGCATACAGTCATGGTTTCGGATTTGGAGCAGGCAAAAATTTTTTATGAAAGCCAGCTAGAGTTACCGATCGCCAATGTGCCTTTACATTATTACTATGGCTACGATCAAACCCTTGGTGCTACTATTGACCCTATTTATCTGCCATCAGAGGCTCGAAGTTTTCAAAGAACGAAGACCGCTATGAAGCCAGAAGGTTTGTGGTACCAACTCCAAAAAAATACCCAACTCCATATAGTTCCTGGTGCCCACCAAGGCGATCGCAATCGTGACCGTCATGTATGTTTTAACCGCGATTGTGTAGAGCAGGTATTATTACGCATTCAGATGTTAGGAATTAAGCACAAAATCCGCAGTGAAAAACCATTGAAATTTTTAGTGAAAGATTTTGATGAAAATGTGATTGAAATTGCTGAAGTGATTTCCTAAGTGAGTATGCGACTGCAAACCCTTGACCGCTTAGCGATAATTGCAATTACTATTCTCACAGTCCTAATTAGCATATTGCTGTTTAATGGCGATCGCACCACACCGTATATTCGAGACTTTAGTTGGCATAATCAACAGGTGAGTGCTACGGATCAGGCATTTATTCTGACCTTTAGTCGCCCGATGAATCACAAAAGCGTAGAACAGAACTTAAAAATTGAGCCACGCCTAGAGGGTAAATTTAGCTGGTCAGGACGGAGAATGGCTTATACCCTTACAGATTCCATCACCTACGGGCAAACTTATAAATTAAACCTAGAGAATGCCTTCGATAGTTTTGCTAGTGAATTACGAAGCTATACGCCGATTAAGCCCTTTAATAGTGATTTTTCCACTCCCGATCCTGCTTTTGCATATATTGGTAAAACTGGAGATGAGTTAGGGCGATTGGTTGTTTACGATCTAACTAAAAATACTAAGCAAATTTTAACGCCCACAGACTTAACCGTTCTTGATTATAGAATTTATAGCGATCGCTCCAAAGTCCTCTTCTCCGCCGTGCCAAAAACTACGGGTTTTATTAATCCTTTAGACCAAAAACTTTACACAGTAAATCTAGGAAATCCCAATCAACTTAAGCTTGTCCTAGATACAGGCGATTACCAAAACCTCAAATTCGACCTATCCGCTGATGGTAAAGCGATCGTGGTGCAAAGACTAAGCCGAGTCAAAATTGGCAACTATGGGCTGTGGGTAATTCGAGAAGGAGAAGAACCAAAACCTTTAGACAATCAACCAGGTGGAGATTTTCTAATTGCTCCAGATAGTGCCTCTGTAGCGATCTCCCAAGGGGAAGGCGTAGCAATTTTACCCTTACAGGAAGGTGGCACTCCCCTAGATTTTTTACCCCGATTTGGTACAGTCTTAAATTTTAGTCAAGATGGCTCCGAGGCAGTAATGGTGAAGTTTAATAAAGACTATACGCGATCGCTATTTCGAGTTACTAACCAAGGTGGACAAGAGGAGATCATGAAAACTACTGGCTCAATTTTAGATGCTCAGTTTGGTCAACAAAAGCAAAACCTCTATGGCATTTTTACAGACCTAAAACAAACCGCAACTAGTTATCAAGAATCCCTCTATATTGGCGAAATTAATCTCAGAACTCGGCAACTCCAAAAAATTCAAGACCTCCCATCGTGGCAACGAGAAACTAAACTTAGTCTTGCTCCCGATGATACGGCTTTGCTATTTGAGCAGTCCTTAAAGCGATCGCCCAATCCCTTAGATGAAAAGACTAAGATCAAATTTTTCCCACTGCCAAAATTCTGTGATTCCCCAAAACCACTAAATTCCATAGCTCAATTAACTCCTGATGCCTGTCTAGCCGATGGATTTTCTGAAATTCTTGGTACCCATCCCCAATGGTTGCCCTGATATACTGCAATATTATTTATCTAAAAACCTATGATTCCTGGTGAATACTTTGTTGAGTCGGGCGAAATTATCCTAAATGCCGATCGCCCCGTAACCAGATTAACCGTTGCCAATTCAGGCGATCGACCTATTCAAGTAGGCTCACATTTCCATTTCTATGAAGTTAATGATGCCCTCGAATTTGATCGAGAATTAGCAAAGGGGCAACGCCTAGACATTCCTGCAGGTACAGCCATTAGATTTGAACCAGGAGATGAAAAGGAGATTGCCCTAGTTCCCTACGGTGGACTAAGAGAGGTCTATGGTTTTAATGGCAGAATTGAAGGGAAATTAGATAATTAAAGTTATGCCTACTCAAGAGATTTTATTAATTAATTCTGGCTACTCTTGGGCTAAATCTTCCATCTATGATCGCTGTTAATCTCGCAAGCTTCCCATTTTGATCAAATCCTCGCCCGTAAGTCTACAAATCCGCCAGTCGGGTAAAATCTTGGCTCCGATCGCTTCATAAAAACTAATTGCGGGTTGGTTCCAATCTAAAACTGACCACTCTAGACGACCACAGCCTCGGTCTATAGCTAAATTTGCTAAATATTTAAGTAAAGCCTTACCAATTCCTGCACCCCGATATTCTGGTAAGACGAAAATATCTTCTAGATAAATTCCCGACTTGGTGAGAAATGTGGAATAGTTTTGGAAAAATAGAGCAAATCCCACAATTTGAGTATCAACTTCTGCAACTACGGCTTCGATTTTTGGGCGATCGCTAAATAAATCTAGTTTTAATGCCTCGATTGTGCCTGTAACAGCGTGACTAAGATTTTCGTATTCTGCTAGGGCTTGGATCAAGGCGAAGATTGCGGGGACATCATCTGGGGTGGGCGATCGTAAACAAAAGTCTAAACTTAAAGAATTATTAGACATTGATCCAGCTATTTTTAGGGGATATTTGGAATGTTTCTATGGGGAGGCATTGGCACCTCCCTTCATTCAAACTTATAAACTACAGATTAGGAGGAAGCAGAACTTTGTCGATGACGTGAATGACTCCGTTGCTGGCACCAATATCAGTTTTAGTTACAGTCGCACCATTAACCATAACCTTGCCTCCAGCTACTTTCACAGCAAAGGTTGCACCTTCAACGGTTTTAACAGTACCAGTCTTAACATCTTTAGCTAAAACTTTACCTGCGACTACGTGATAGGTTAACACTTTCACTAATTTTGCCTTGTTCTCAGGCTTGAGTAGCATTTCTAAGGTTCCCTTAGGTAGAGCTTTGAAAGCGGCATCTGTTGGGGCAAATACTGTGAATGGTCCCTTGCTAGAGAGGGTTTCTACAAGTCCAGCCGCTTTAACTGCGGTTACTAGAGTTGTGAAAGATTTATTTCCACTGGCTACATCAACAATGGTGTTTGACTTGGCAGTGCTCATTCCCTGAGGCTTAGCTTCTTTTTTCTCAGCAAAGCTAGGCAGGGCAGAAAACGTATTTACACTACCCAAAATAATAGTAGTAACGATAAATAAATTTTTTAGGACAGAATTAGACATTTTTTTCCTCGGTTTGCAGATATTTAGTTAAGATTGGGCGTTAATTTCTTTCTTAAGTCCCTATGACGCTTATTTAATGGTCTATAGTTCCCAACAGGTATACATTTTTATCAAATAATTTTCGTCAAATATTTGGCAAGATCAAAACTATTGCATGGCAAGAATCCGTTTTACGATATTTGTTGTGGAACTTGGAATTTCAATTTGGACTAAAGCAATTTTGCCACCATATTCTGTAACGGTTGGGGCTTCGGGTAGATTTTCCACACTGTAGTCCCCGCCTTTGGCATAGAAATCTGGAGCGATCGCTTTAATAGTTTTAATGGCTGTAGCTTCAGGAAAAATGATCACGGCATCCACTGGTTTGAGTGCTGCCATCACTTCTGCTCGTTGTTCTTCTGGGACAATCGGACGACTTTTACCTTTGAGTTCTTGCACCGAGCGATCGCTATTTAAGCCCACAACCAAAGTTTTCCCTAATGCTTTAGCACTTTGCAAGTAGCGGACATGACCGACATGGATCAAATCAAAGCAGCCATTGGTAAATACTAAAGGTCGCCAATCGGCAGGCGATCGCGTTATTAACTCTACAAATTCCTCAAGTTCAAAAATAATTTTGGGCATAGTTTTCTTCTTTAGTTCGGCTTTTTTAGTGGAGACGATTAGCCCAGATTAAAAACTGGCACATTTAATTTAACGATTCAGGATTTAGCAAACTACGATACACCTTATTAGCTACAATGAGTAACGCTAAAATTTTCAATGTTTTTTATTCTAAGTAGAGATAATTAAATGAGTGAGACTCTAATCAAAGTTCAATCAATAGTTGCTGAACAACTAGGCGTAGAAGTAGCGGAAGTTAAACCTGAAGCCAGCTTTCAAAATGATCTAGGAGCCGACTCCTTAGATTTAGTCGAAGTTGTAATGGCACTAGAAGAAGAATTTGAAGTAGAAATTCCCGATGAAGATGCTGATAGCATTCGCACTGTGCAAGAAGCTGTCGATTATATAGATCAGAAAAAAGCTGCCGCCTAACTTGCCCAAACTTAAAGACTATGGAAAACTCTCAGCCCCTCTCTCGTGTAGTTGTAACTGGTATGGGTGCAATTACACCTATTGGCAATAACCTTGAAGATTATTGGCAAGGACTCATTAACGGTAAAAATGGCATTGGTCATGTTACCCGCTTTGACACCTCTAAACACGATTGCCGAATTGGGGGAGAGGTTAAGGGTTTCGATCCCCATGATTACTTTGAACGCAAAGAAGCAAAACGTATGGATCGCTTCTCCCAATTTGGTGTAGCTGCCAGTTTACAAGCGATCGCCGATGCTAAATTAGAAATTACACCCCTCAACGATACCCAAGTTGGCGTAATTATTGGCAGTGGCATTGGCGGCTTGCAGGTATTAGAAGATCAGGCGCAAATTTTAATGACCAAGGGACCCGATCGCTGTAGTCCATTCATGATTCCCATGATGATTGGTAATATGGCAGCAGGTCTAGCCGCAATTCATACGGGGGCAAAGGGTTTTAACTGTTGTACTGTCACCGCCTGTGCTGCTGGCTCCAATGCGATCGGCGATGCTTTTCGATTAATTCAACGGGGTTATCTCAAAGCTATGATCTGTGGTGGCACCGAAGCCGCGATTACACCCTTAAGCTTTGCGGGATTCGCTTCGGCAAGGGCTTTATCTTTACGCAATGACGATCCTGCCCACGCTAGCCGACCTTTTGATATGGATCGCGATGGTTTTGTGATGGGTGAAGGTGCAGGAATTTTAGTTTTGGAAAATCTAGAGCAAGCGATCGCCCGTGGTGCCAAAATCTATGGAGAAATTATTGG
>CASBQR010000030.1 GCA_949127865.1 Synechococcales cyanobacterium PMM_0082 | reverse complement strand
GATTTTATGAAAAATATAGTTAGTATATTCTTTGGTTTTACTATCCATTTTTTTAGACGAGGTAATACTTAAAGCATGGAGCCTATAACAACTCCAATATTTATTAACTAAAGCAAACCTCCCCCCCTTTAAGGCAATATCTACAAATAACTCACCATCCCAATTGGAAGTATTATTTTTATTAAACCCATTAATTTCTCTATAGCACTTAGCTCTAAAGAAAGTTGATGGCTGCATTAATGTATTAGCGCCATAGACACAAGAAATAAGAGAGAAACGATCAGAATAACTATTCCTAATAACTTGATCATCTCTATCAATAATTCTTGTATGCCCAGAGACAACATCAATATTTGGATGCTCTTGAAAAAATTTACTCACTTCAGTTAAAGATTCAGGTAGTAACGTATCATCAGAGTTCAAAAAGCCAAATATATCTCCTGTAGCATACTTAAATCCATTATTCAATCCATCTGCAGCTCCAGCATCTGATTCAAAAATTACTCTGCTAAAGTATATTTTAAACTTTTCAATAATATCTCTACTACCATCTGTCGAGCCTGGATCAACAATGATATACTCCAAATCTTTATATCCTTGATCCACCACAGAAAGAATAGCTCTTTCTAAAAAATCTGCCTGATTATAGGAAACTGTAACTATTGTTATCTTCACTTAGTTTGGATTTGCTTTTGTGAGTTTTACAATCTTTGAAATTAAAAGCCTATGTAGCCATCTGAGTAATAAGGAAAGGGAAAAAAGGGACAAAATATAAAAAATCGAAAATCCTTGTCTCAGATAGTCTTAATTCAGCCTTGAGTCCTCCCACTCTTTGATTATAGTTCCGAGGGTTTGCTGAAATTTATTAAAACCAAAGGTCTCAATAACACTCTGACGGAGGGCTTCAGGTTCATACATGAGCTGATTAGGATAAGTGCCTTGTAAAATTTGAATCAGCGTCTGGGCAATTTCATCAGGACTATCTGGATCAACAAGGGCACCGAGCTTTCCGTGGCACAGAGCATCAATGGCACCGTCCTGGTTTCCGCCAAGAGTGGGTTTCCCACAGGCAAGAGCTTCTAAGTAGACAATGCCAAAGCCTTCCCTTTTGCTGGGCATGGCAAATACGTCACACAAGTTATAGAAATCACAAAGCTCTTCATCGGGGATAAATCCAGCTAGGGTCACACATTCTTGCAAATTTAGCTTCTCAATTATACCCTCAATGCGGGGGCGATCGCTGCCTTTGCCCACAATCACATAATGCACATTGGGAATAGCTTGGCGAATAGTAGGAAGAGCAAGAAGCACTTGATCATAGCCCTTAAATCGCTCTACCTCAGCAAGGCGAGCTACGGTTAGAATAATAGGCTGATCTGGAGTTAAGTTATATTTTTGCAGCAAATGGGAAGGCTTGGGGGCGATCTGAAATTTATTGCTATCAAAGGTATTAGGAAGAATTGTAACTTGATCAGGGTTGAGATTTAGCTCTTTGAGCAAGCGATCGCGGGTATAGCCACTGACGGCAATTATCCGATCGGCGTTGTGGATAGCGGCTTTAACGTAGGAGCTTTTAATATTCCAGACTTCTATCCCATGGGCGATCACCAAGTAGGGAATGTTAGTAATCTTTTTTAGGAAGTAAGCAGCAACTGCAAGATTTATATGGGTAGTAATTATTAGTCTCGGGCGATACCATAATCCTAGACTTATAATCTGAATCGCAAAGGCGATCGTTCTGAATTGAGCGGGAACTCTGCCCATTGAGTAAAACCTGTTTTTAGGAAAAACTTCAGAGTTTAAGGCAAGATTTACTTCATGCTTTAAAAAAACATCGTACGCAAATTCTGGATCTAGTCTTTCTAATGCCTCAAGAAGCAAATAGGAGAAGGTTTGAATTCCTCCTTTTGATTCAAATAAGCTTGGAATCCAGATAAAAGTCTTCATAATCAAAACCAACGCCCCATATACTTTCTATTTTTAGAGATGCCCACAAGTAACACCTTTAGCTTAAATAAGTATATCCACTCAAGCTATGCTCATATTTTTGTAGGAGTAATCGTGCCTCTTCAAGGGTGATAGTTTTTGCTTGTAGAGCTTTTTCAGTTTCACGACGCATACTTTCTAAAAGTCCATCGCGACTATACTGCACATATGCTAATACTTCGGTCATAGTATCACCTTTGATGACGTGTTCGACTTGGTAACCATTGGGTGAAACATGAATATGTACAGCATCAGTATCGCCAAAGAGGTTATGAAGATCACCTAAAATTTCTTGATATGCCCCACCCAAAAATAGTCCTAAAAAGTAAGGCTGATGGGGATGAAATGGATGGAGTTCTAAAACGGACTTAACATCTCTTAAATCAATAAATTTATCAATTTTGCCATCACTATCACAGGTGAGATCGGCGATCGTGCCTCGGCAGGTGGGTTCTTCATTCAGGCGGTGAATGGGCATGATAGGAAATAATTGATCGATCGCCCAGCTATCAGGAGCAGACTGAAATACGGAAAAATTACAGTAATAGGTAGTTGCCATAATTTTCTCTAGATCTTCTAGATCATCAGGCACATAGTTTTGTTGGCGCACAATTTTCAAAATGCGATCGCAAGCCTCCCAATATAATCTTTCTACTCTTGCCCGTTGCGCTAAATTCAAATAACCAAAGGAGAATAAACTAACAGCCTCTTCCTTAAACTGGGTGGCATCGTGGTAAGCCTCTTGGTAGTTATCCACGTTAATCTGCTCTAGGGTTTCAAATAGATTCCGAATGATTAAATGTTCACCTTCTTGAAGTGGGGAGATATCATGGCTGGGAATGCCACTAACATTCAAAACATCAAAAATTAGTACCGATTGATGGGAAGCGATCGCTCTGCCACTCTCACTAACTAAGGTTGGAGCGGCAATATTATTTTCAGCACAAGCTTCCTTAATTTCTGCTACGACATCATAGGCGTAGTTTTGCATATTGTAATTTTTAGATGCATAGAAATTAGTTTTAGAACCGTCATAATCGACACCCAAGCCGCCACCCACATCTATATATTTCATGTCGGCACCACTTTTTGCCAACTGCACAAAAATTTGCGAAGCTTCTCTCAGGGCATCTTTGATCACGCCAATAGAACTAATTTGAGAACCAATGTGGAAGTGTAAAAGTTGGAGAGAATCTAATAAATTTGCTGCCTTGAGTTTCTCAATTACCTCTAAAATTTCCCACCTATTTAGACCAAACTTAGCGCGATCGCCTGCGGAATCTGCCCAACGACCAATGCCCTTAGAACTAAGTTTTGCCCGCACTCCCAAAATCGGCTGAATATTTAGATTTCTAGAAGCTTGGATTACTAAGTCCACTTCTTCTAACTGCTCTATGACAATAATTGGGGTTTGTCCTAACCTTCTCGCTAGAATTGCTGTTTCCACATACTCTAAATCTTTGTAACCATTACAAATAAGCAATGCCCCAGGGGTTTTTAGAGTTGCAAGGGCAATTAAAAGTTCGGGCTTGGAACCTGCCTCTAGCCCAAACAGGAAGGATTTGCCGTAGTTAACTAATTCTTCGACTAGTTGCCGTTGTTGATTGACCTTAACTGGATATACACCTCGGTAGACACCGTTGTAGTTGTAGCGAGCGATCGCCTTAGCAAAACAAGCATTTAATCTTTCAATCCGATCTGCCAAAATATCAGAGAACCGTAGCAAAATCGGTAATCTCAGGTTTCGTTGCTTAAGGTCATTTACTAGGTCAAATAAATCTATACAGCCACCGCGATCGCCTTTGGGAGAGACTGTGACATGACCTGCTTCGTTAATACTAAAGTAAGGCTCACCCCAACCATTAATCCGATAGAGTTCCTCACTATCTTGAATTGTCCACGTTTTCAACTCAATCAGATTACTAACCAAAACAGGTAATGTTGTTTCTTGTCCCATTGCGATTTTTTAATATAGCTTTAATTTAGCTCTTAAATCTTAGCCTAATTGCTTGCGCCAGTTACTAAGTTTGGACAGATCTGTGTACCTACCTCAATCGCTGGATCAAGCGATCGCCTAATTAACCATCTAATTTAAACGACTGCGCCACTTCTTAGAATCTTGAGAACAATGAAAGACAGCGTACACCGTTATTTTCCCCTCAAAGTATTCGTAAAAAATAGCATAAGGGAATCGTCGCACTAAAGCTCCACGATATTTTTCATAAGCAAATACATATATTTCAGGATTCCTTTCAATGGTTTGGATAGAGGCATCGATACATCGCAAGAATTCCTCTCCTAATCCAAGTTCACGCTGCTGATACTAATCATAGGCTTCTGTAATGTCTTGTTCTGCCTGTAAGAGAACAATGAGATTTTTAGACATTTCTTTGGCTAGTTCTTCTTTTTGCCAGTCCAACACAGGAATATTGGCTGGTTGAGTTGCGATGTTATCCCATAGATCTTCGAGAAGCTGTAGTTTTTCTGAAAGTCCTAGCTCAAAAATTGGTGCAAACTCTACTGTCATGACTTAATTTTATGTAGAAATAACAATTTTATTTTACTGCAAAAATAGGGAATTTGTATGTTGATGACGCGATCGCCCAATCACCAACATCAATCAAAATGCGATCGCCACAATAGAATTGACCTATATTAATATATCAAATATGATATAGAAGGCAATGGGAAATCAAAGTAAACCTTTAGTTTGGCTGCATGGTGAGGTTAAGACTCCGCCTTTCAGTCAAGAAATACGGGTAGAGACTGGTGTTCTGCTCAGGCAATTGCAGCAAGGTGTATCTATTGGATTGCCTCATTCTCGTCCGATGCCAAGGATAGGAGAGCGCTGTCATGAGTTGCGAATCCGAGATGTGGAGAAAAACTGGAGAATCATTTATCGTATTGATGACGATGCAATTTTGATTATGAATGTCTTTAATAAATCCACGAGAACGACACCTAAAAATGTAATGGATATATGTAAGAAGCGACTTAGTAAATATGATGCTGATTAAGTAGGAGAATATGATGGATCAAGCTAAAAGAGAGCGTTTAGTGGCTAAAGGTTGGAAAGTCGGTTCGGTTTCAGATTTTTTGGATTTAACGGCTGAGGAGTCTATTTTAGTTGAGATTAAACTGGCTCTTAGTCAAAATTTAAAGGAACGTCGGCAAAAGCTGATGACTCAAACTGAACTTGCTTCTAAAATGAGTTCTAGTCAGCCTCGGATCGCTAAGGCTGAGAATGGTGATACTTCTGTTTCTATTGAGTTATTGATTAGGGCTATGTTGGCGACTGGTGCTACGCCTCAGGATATTGGTCAGGTTATTGCTGGGGTCAGGTAAAGCGATCGCCCAATCAAATATACTAAAATCACCAAGTTAACTGTTACCCCTAAAATGTCAGCAATGATTGTTAAAATAGGGCTAATTACGATTAGACGACTTAAATGCAAGAATCTTTTT
>CASBQR010000029.1 GCA_949127865.1 Synechococcales cyanobacterium PMM_0082 | reverse complement strand
TCGATTGCTTTAGATAATAACTCAACCCACAAAAAGAAGATGAAAACGCTATTTAGAGAGCATCTGCAAACTTTAGGGATAGCAGATAAGATGATCGTGGAGTTCATTCACACCCCTGCTTATTCACCTGATTATAATCTTGCTGAATATGAAATTCATCTACTGAGATTAGAGAAGTTACATCATTTACCCTCAAATATAACCATGGCTGAAATTGAGAAAAGATTAGAGAATGTCAAAATCCTGATGGATTCAGTCCAGATATCGAAAACTCTAGAACACATTTTTGCTCTGGCTCCTCTGTCTATTCCTTAACTGGGAAGGGAGTATCTGATGTTCTGGACGTAGTATTAGAGAATGCAAATTGGGAAACAATCGAAAGTAAATCTAAAGACAAGCTATTAATGAGAGCTTCGGAAAGAGGAAGCACTTATAAATTTTAACTTTTGTAACTTCAGTTTGTATTTTAATAAATTCACAACTTTCTTTCCATTATAGAAATATACCTAAATGTAACGAGCTCAAGAGTCAGAGACCCTTAGTTGGGGATACTCTCACAAGATCTAATTTTTGGCTGGGAAGTGATTAAGTTTGACTTTTCCCCGATCACAAAGGAAACAAGTAAGTGGATTCATTTTTACTGCTTTTCAATCTAGCTACCTAAAACTAACTGACTATGCCGATCGCATAGAAATACTTTGATCTCAACATCCTGCCCTGTATATTTTTGAATATAGGTTTTAGCTTTTTGGCTAATTTGGGCAGTTAGGTATTGAAAAACTGCTTGATCGTAGCCATTACTTGTTAACAAGGTTTGCACAGCTTCAGCAGTAGGCGATCGCTCAATTTCTTGAATAATGGCGATCGGTAAGTTAGCATGGACAGCCGCACGGGTCAGAATATCAATCCGACCATCGGCGAGGTGACTAGAAGTATTAAAAATTCCGCCTGCTAATTTTAATAGTTTGCCGTGATAGCCGACTAAAGTTATGGATGTTGCGCCTAAAAGAGTGGCTTCAATTAACATCACCCCAATCCAATTGGCAGTCTGGACTAGTTGGGAACCAGAAAATCCCATTTTTTGTGCTGTTTGATAACCATTTGCACCGATATAAAAGACTAAATCTTTGGTAAGTATTGCCTTAGCCCTGAGATCCGCCCGAAATTCTTCTAACTTATCTTCCACGGATAACGGCTGGGATATTGCCCTAGTGCCAAGTAAAGCCAATCCTTCTAAAATACCAAAGGCAGCGTTGGAAGTGCGGGTTGCGAGCGATCGCCCTTCGGGAAGTATAAATTTAATCCGTGCAGAGGTATTTGCTGGTAATAAGGGTAAAAGATTAACTTGAGCTAAGGTTTTTGCCAATTTGTAAATAGCGGGTTCCCCTGTAATAGTTCTGCCTAAGCCCTCTCCCGCTTCAAGAATAATTTCAGAATCTTCCGCAGCTTCTAACTTCAGCCAAGCCCAAATCGGGGTACCTGCGGTTAGGTCTAAATTGTCCCCTGGATCGCTGATCGTAATTCCTAATGCCGTATTTTCATCTATGGGGGCAGACTGGGCGATCGCTATTTCGACTTGCCCCGACTCCAATAAATCTAGTGAGACAAAATTAATATTTTCCCTAGGATTGTTTAACTTCAAAATTGCCGCCTTAGCCGCAGCGATCGCAAATACGGGCAATGTATAACCAGATTTCATTTTTTATTATGATCTCGCCATCTCTTTTGGCATTTAGACTAATTATTGAGTCGAGAAGAAAGTAACAGGTTTGTACGAATTCTAAATATAGAATAGAAGGATAAATCTAAATAAAAATTAATATAACTCCATGATTTCTGAAGAAATAGTTATAAGTTCTAAGTTGCATTGGCAGTGGCGGGGGCATCAAATTTCCTACAGTGTATCTGGAGTAGGAACCCCATTGGTCTTAATCCACGGTTTTGGTGCATCTATTGGACATTGGCGTAAAAATATTCCTGCTTGGGTAGAAGGTGGTTATCAAGTATTTGCAATCGATTTGTTGGGATTTGGTGGTTCTGATAAACCCGCGATCGCCTATTCATTAGAGCTATGGCAAGAATTACTTAAGGACTTTTGGCTGAGTCAGATTCAAACTCCAGCAATATTTATTGGCAACTCCATTGGGGCTTTATTAAGCTTAATGATGGCTGCTAATCATCCAGAGATGGTAAAAGGTGCGATTTTATTAAACGTGGCAGGGGGCTTAAATCATCGTCCCAATGAGCTTAATCCAGTTTTGGGGCTAGTTATGTCGGGTTTTACAAAATTAGTTGGTTCTCCCATTACAGGTAAATTTATTTTTAATCAAGTACGACAAAAGCAGCGGATTCGGAATACTTTGACTCAGGTATATTGCGATCGCACGGCAATTACCGATGAACTTGTGGATTTATTATATTTACCTTCCTGTGATGCTGGTGCTCAAGCAGTATTTGCCTCAATTTTGACTGCTCCTGCTGGATCAAAGCCCGAAGACCTATTACCTAAGGTTAATTGTCCTTTGCTTGTTTTGTGGGGTGAATCCGATCCGTGGACACCAATTAAGGGCGCAAAGATTTTCCAAGAAATGGCAAGCCAAAAGGATATTAAGGTGATTGCGATTCCGAAAACAGGACATTGCCCTCACGATGAAAATCCTAATGTGGTAAATCCTTTAGTTTTAGAATGGCTAGGGAAATATGATTAACGTAAGGATCTAAAGCGATCGACCTTATATTTTTTGGGTCTTTTCTTCATTTGGAATAGGTATCTGATCTGCTGTTAGGATTACGACTTTACCGTCTTGCCATACTGCAATGGATTCACCTAACCTGCGATGACGATCTCAGGCTTTAGCGATCGCTTCACCAATTCCATTAAATATTTTTTGATATTTTATTTCCCGTTCTTCTTTAGTCATTTGCCTTTTTATTGATTTCAGACCACATATATTGACTATAGTTGTACATTTGGTTAATGGGAACTTTGGGCGATCGCTTTCCAGTCTATTTTTGAGAAGTCAGCAATCTTATAAAACCCTCCTGCTCAAAATGGCGATCTGTGGTTAGTGCTTCTACTGTTGATCTGCGCTTCATTAAAACAAAACTGACTGCATCACACAATGAATAGGTTTTGTCCATGCGATTCATTAAGAGATTAACTGCTTGTTGATGTAATTCTTGATCGACCCATATTGTCTCAATATCTGAATGATTTAGTAAATCTGCGATAAACGTAAGGGATTCAATCCGTGGCAAATTTCTTACTTGAGCTAGTGCCACAAATTCAGATAGGATATAACTATGAATTAAAAAAGCATTTGCAATATCGAAAGCCTTTACGGCAGTTAGATGCTGTGGCTCACTGGCATGGATGTAGCATAGTAATCCTGATGTATCAAGAAATAGCACTAAATCGCTCCAAGTTAGTTTGCATAATCTTTTGAGAGATCGGCATCAATACTTTCATTGTCTGCGCCTGTGGCATATCCTAGATTAACTGCACCAGCATGGCGACGAAAGCGTTCACGAGCGGATTGTTTTTCTGCTTCGTTTGTTATTAGTTTTGTGCTGTTTTGCTGTTTGATTTCTTTAAGAGACATGATTGCCCATTCGGTGATACTCAAGCCTGCTAATTCTGCCTGAAACTTGAGTTCGGTATAGTCTGTTTCGCTTAGTTCTAGTGTGAGGACTTGACTCATGGATTTTCATTTTGAAAACTATAAATTCATAGTAGAACATTTTCTCAAATTGTATCGACAGCCCTAACCTAATTCTAGGGACAGATCGCATCAACTAATTTTATATTCATTAAATATTTCCTCCAAATGCATAATTTACACGGGCAACTTGGATAGGAGCATTCAACTGCTGGAAAAGTTCTATAGACTTCAGTTT
Organism: Synechococcales cyanobacterium PMM_0082; assembly: GCA_949127865.1. Taxonomy (GTDB): domain Bacteria; phylum Cyanobacteriota; class Cyanobacteriia; order Pseudanabaenales; family Pseudanabaenaceae; genus PCC-7502. The sequence goes on along the minus strand of CASBQR010000029.1, from coordinate 2,528 downwards.
ATAGGTTTCAGTATTTACAAGTTCTCCCTTTGCCCGATAAGTTAGTCCCAATTCCAAATAAACTTGGGCAAGCTCAAAATACACTTCTATACTCTTGAAAACATCTATAGATTCTAAAAACAAGTATATTGCACCTTCAAAATCACCATTTCTATCTCTATAAATTGTTCCCAAACTACTTTTTGCTGCCCCAATAATTAAATTGCTTTTTATCTTTTCACCATAGGTAAGAGCATTTTGAAAAAGTTCAAAAGCTTTATCCATTTCTCCAATATTTTTATAAGCTAATCCGAGCATTCTAAATCTAAATCCTGGACTCACAGCTCCGTGGGCAGTGTTGGATATATCTATATTCAAAACTTCATTAAGTAATAAAGCGGTGTTTTCTGATGGATAGATAAGTGCATTCAAAACTGGTACAAGCCAACTAGCATTAGAAAATTCCCCATAGAATTCTATTTCTTTCCCAATAGCATCAACTTTTTCCAATAGTTTCAATGCCTTCTTTACTTCTCCTAAATAGAAATAACAGGAACTAAGACCGTATAAAGATTGCGCCTTTAATCTTTGTAAGTTCAATTCTGTTAATGTTTGGGACTTCAGTCCTGCTGATATCTTTCGGACTGATTCGTGACATTTACGAGATTTACTGATATCTCCAATTAGTAAATATCCATAAGCTAATACATCTATAATTTTTCCTTTTGCGTAAGAATCGTTAATATATGGAATCAGTTTAGAAATATAATTTATGACAGTACCAACTAATCCAAGCACTAAAAAAGAATGTCCTAGACTTTCTGAGGTGCCATGAATACTGAGTTTATTAATAAGCACTACTTCTCCAGCCGCTTCAAAATCATTAATACTGAAATAGTGATGATAGGCTTCAAATACTTTAACCGCATCTTTTACAGTGGCAATAATTTCTACACTTTCTTTCCAAAATTTCGCAGCTTCTTGATTCGCTTTTTCCCATTCTCCAGATGCTCTTAATCGAGAAATAGCTTCGGCTCTGATAATTGGGTGCAGAAAATATTCACCTTTATCAAATGCAATTAAAGAAGTATCTCTCAGATAAAAAATGATTTGAATATAGCCATCTGGTACATCCCAAAGCAAACTAACCAGACACTCTTTGGGAATAGTCGACACTTCTTGATAGCGAAAACATCCCATCCGACAGAGCAGGTTATAGGCTTCGGGATAACTAGCTTGTAAGCGATTAAACTGTTCGCAAATCAGGTTCTCAACCACCTTATCCACCACAAGCCCACCTACGGTTTTATAGTCTTGCCAATATGCCTTGATATCGCCATCGTAGTAGTTTTTAATCGGAGCATGGAGAACATTCATCGCCAGAGCATTACCATCGTAGGCAGTGTGAACTTCGTTTAATGTGGGCATATCAGCATTTACGCCTTGCTCGTTAAAAAATTCCTGCCATACACTTAGCTTTAAGCCCTCTAATCTTAAATCTTTAATATCTAAACTTTCTTTCAAAGGTTCTCGGCTGGTGATTAATGTGGTTGATTGCAGAGAGCGATCGCATAAAATTCGTAAAAGTTCAAAATAATCTCGATGTTCTTTAACAAATTGACCACTCTTATCTAAAGCAGGTTCAAGGTTATCAATTAAAATTCCAATTTTTTCAAGTTGCAGTTTTCGTTTTAAGCGATCCAAGGAAATTGAAAAATCTCGACTTGGTTCTTCGTTTAGTATCTTTAAATTCTCCTCAACCCAATTCGCTGCCGAAGCAATATTACGTTCTTCCTTAGCAATATCCAAGACAATACACACCTCAAACTTTTGCTTGAGATAATTTCTCGCTAACATGGTCTTGCCTGTGCCGCCACGAGCTAATATTTGAATACATCTGAAACCCTGAGCGATCGAGTTATCAATTTTATCAATGTCTTCCTTGCGCCCGACAAATGTCGAAACTTTACGATATTTAGCTAAGTAGGGAACTACGTCTTTATGAGACTCAATATCCATTAACTTCCTGATATATCCCCTGACTTTACTAAAACTCGTTTCTAAAGTTTTGCCTGTATTTCCCTCTCCTAGCTTTTGTCTAACATCTTTGGCACTCAACCCCAGCAAAATCGCCCTTAAATTTCGCCGTTCTACTTTTTGCTTGAGCTTGATCCCAATTGACTCAAGATCACGGATCAAAAGGTCTATATTCCAGTCTTGCTCGGCTTCTGTAAAACAACTATCAGGGGCAATATCCTTAAAACCTTGGGTTATGTCCATGAGACTAACTAAATTTCTATTCTTGACTAAAAAAACCTAACTTTAATCCTAACTTCGACATTTTCTCTATCTAGGATAATCGAAATGCTTACTTATCAAAAGCCATAAGGACTACCAAACTATGACCTTTACCTCAACTAAATCAGTAAATTCAATTTCTATAGATACTGCTGTTTCTGCTGGCAACTTAAAAATTGGTGAAACGAAAACTTTGCATGGACTTTTCGAGGTTGGCGAATTTAACAATTATTACAAACTTACCCTAGAGT
>CASBQR010000028.1 GCA_949127865.1 Synechococcales cyanobacterium PMM_0082 | reverse complement strand
GACAAAGGAGTTTAACCTTGGCGATTGTATTATACTGTTAAATTCAGTTAAGTAGTAACCGCAATTTATCCCATCGGTAAACCGAGGGTCTTCTTGCGGATGAGAGATAAAAGCACAGAAATTTTAGAAAATACGACCACAGGATCCAAAGAGTGACAAAACCATTTCAGTTTCAAGTGCAATGCCAATGCCAGAAAACATCTGCCAGAGTCGGAGAGTTTCATACACCCCACGGCATTGTCCATACCCCCAGATTTATGCCTGTAGGGACTTTAGCCAATGTTAAAACCGTAACTCCCGATCAGCTTAAAGGCTGTCAAGCCGAGATGGTTTTAGCCAATACCTATCATCTACATTTGCAGCCAGGGGAGGATTTGGTGGCAGAAGCGGGCGGATTACATAAATTTATGGGATGGGATGGTCCAATTTTGACGGATTCGGGTGGCTTTCAAGTGTTTAGCCTCAGTGATATGCGAGAAATCAGCGATGAAGGTGTGAAATTTAAGTCGCCCCGTGATGGCAAAATGATTAATCTTACGCCCGAAAAATCTATCCAAATTCAAAATCAATTAGGTGCGGATGTGATTATGGCATTTGATGAATGCGCTCCCTATCCTGCTACTCGTGACGAAATTAAAAATGCTAGCGATCGCACTACTAGATGGTTAGAAAGATGTCTGAAGGCACATACCAGAAGTAATGATCAAGCTTTGTTCGGTATTGTCCAAGGTGGGGTATATATAGATTTACGCCAACAATCAGCTAGGGAAATTACCAGTTTTGATCTGCCCGGTTATGCGATCGGCGGAGTCAGCGTGGGCGAACCTCCCGAACTAATTGCCAAAATTGTCCAAGCAATAACCCCACTGTTACCCACCAATAAACCTCGCTATTTAATGGGCATCGGCACCCACAGGGAAATGGCACAGGCAGTAGCGGCGGGCATGGATTTATTTGATTGCGTCATTCCCACCCGTTTAGCCCGTCATGGAGCGGTTTTAGTTCGTGATCATTCCCAAGTTGGAACCACTGGTGAAAATCGCTGGAATCTCAAAAATTCTAGATTTCGCCGTGACTTTGAGCCTATTGATTCAGAATGTCCTTGCTATACCTGTAGAACTTTTAGTCGGGCATATCTTGGGCATTTACTGCGATCGCAAGAGGTTTTAGGATATACCCTACTATCTATTCATAACATTACAGAATTAATTCGCTTTACTCAACAGATGCGATCGGCAATCATAAACGGCACTTTTGCTACGGAATTTGCTCACTATCTACAGCCATATTAAATGTTGAATTTCGATCAAATTGAGCTTTGGTATATTAGTTTAAAAGTTACGAGTTCTGAATTGCAAAAGCTAGAGTTACTTTTAGCCAAGGAGGAAAAAGCTAGAGCCGATCGCTTCAAATTTGATATCCATCGTCACCATTTTATTGCCGCTAGAGCTAATTTGCGAATTATCCTCAGCCATTATCTCAGCCTGCCATCCCAAGAAATTGAATTTAGCTATAGTCCCAAGGGCAAGCCATTTTTGAACGATTATCAAAACCTAGAATTTAATCTCTCCCATTCTCAGGATTTAGCTGTTTGTGCGGTAACAGAAAATTCAGTACTAGGGATTGATTTAGAATATTTTAGTTCTAATCAAAGAGATTCTGAGAAAATTCAAAATATAGCAGAACGATTTTTGAGTAAAACGGAATCAGAAATTATTCAAGCCTCAGCATCTAAATCAAAGATTTTTTACAAAATTTGGACAGCAAAAGAAGCCTATCTAAAAGCTACAGGTTGCGGATTGGGTAAACTAGAGGAAGTCTCAACTCTTTGGGAGAATGGTGAAATTATCGGAATTGCCGTAAATCAAGTTCCTTTGGATTGGATGATCTATCAACTTATCGATTCCCATGATTACATAATTTCTGTCGCTAGTCCTGTAACCAAAGCGATCGCATTTCAAGCTAATCTGAAATAAAACCTACTAATAAAATTTATGACAGAACCTAATCCTAAATCCAATTTACCCCTAAATCCTTCAGGGCAAAATGAAATCTCCCCAATCTCAGGAATTATAGGGGCAGCAATTTCAGCTTTACTTGCCTACGGGTTATATCGTTTCACCTTAAATGTGGCACACAAACTAGCTCTGAGTCCTTTTCAGAATGCCCAAACCCTTGCTGATCGAGTTGGAGCCGCAGTCCGAACAATTTTATTAGCTATGGGTAGTGGGATTACGATTATTTTTGGTGTGATTGCGATCGGGTTGGTATTGCTAACTATTAAGCAAATTTACACAAAAGTCCTTGATGCTAATTCCTGATCAATTGTTAGGATAGGAATTGTTAGCTCCCATGGGTTGGTATCAAAAATATGACTGTATCCACACTTAAATTTACCTCTGAGCAATTTCATCTGATGGCGATCGCAGGTGTATTTGTCTCTGAGTCCAACGTAGAGCTAATTAAAGGAGAAATTATCACCATGTCACCCATTGGTAAAAAACATGGATCTTGTGTTGCCAGACTTAATCAGCTATTAGTCCAGCTTTTTATTGGCAGATTTATCATTTGGGGACAAAGTTCAATTAAATTAGATAACGGTTCTGAACCTCAGCCCGATCTTGCCGTGTTAAATTGGCGTTCAGATTTCTATGCCCAACAATTACCTACCCCTGAAGATATTCTCCTAATCATTGAGGTGGCAGATAGCACTATTGACTATGATCGCAATATTAAAATGCCTTTGTATGCGGAATTTGGGATTAAAGAAGCTTGGTTACTGGATGTGAATGAGAAAATTTTAACTAAGTACAGTGAACCTAGTAGTAAGGGGTATAAAACTTCTTACCGCTTTGATTTAAATGATTCGATAATTTGTTTAGATGTGGCAATTGCGATCGCTGATATTTTGAAATGAATTATTGAACCTCCCAAGGCTTATATTTTCCTTTCATCTTTAAAAAAGTAAACTTAATAACTCTTTCTTTCTCAAGATTCAGGATGGAATTTTTTCTAGTCTATACTGACTGCGGGTGGCGATCGCAAATAAGGCAACGTGTAAAAATAACTTAAGTAATTAAGGAAGTAATTTAGGAGTAAATAGCTCTTGTTCTTTCCTGTACGCTTGTCTGAAAATTTTCAAGGGTTTCCTTAAAGTATTCGATGGTTTAATCAAAGCTTTTGCTTGCTTCACGTTTAATCTTGCTTTGTGGTTACCTGGTGATGATTTTTAAGCTACTATGCCTCAAGTTTTTATGCAATTTTTCCATCATGAGAATTGCTGTTTTTAAGTATTCCATAAATATTGTCTATGTGGTGCTATATTAAAAAATGATAAAAACGGGATGTAGCGCAGCTTGGTAGCGCACCACTTTGGGGTAGTGGGGGTCTTGGGTTCAAATCCCAACATTCCGATAGGGTTTCAGAGATCGCAGTTTAATCGTCTACCAATTTTCTACCACTTTTAGATTTTTGATTAGACGGTAAACTGCGTAAATAATTGTTAACTGCTCTTTGGTGGGCAACAGGATCGTTACGATTAACCCACCAGTCCTTAAACAATGGCAGGTTATAACGGATAGTCTGAGGTGAAATACGGGAATAATGTATTCCTTCATGTATTTCCCCACTAAGTCGAAGATCTCTAAGCTTAGTAGTAGTAATACCTAAAGCTTTGGCAGTGATATATTTATCAGCACTATCATTTTTTTCTGCATTGCTACCACTAGCATCAAATATACCCTGCATAATAGCTTGGAGCCGATCGCCAAGATGAGGGTCTGTGTTATCTATTTCGATAGTGATTTTAACTTGAGTCATTTAACGAGCCTTCCACTCAGATAAAGGTTGAACAGAATTTTGATCGGGCGGTAGCCTAATACTCTTTGAATAATTCTTGCTTGTTTAAGTTTTTGCATAGTTTCTCCAAGATTCTAAAAAAATTACTCTTTTCAATGCGATCACTGCTACAGCAGGTACAACCGAATTACCTAACACCGCAAGTCTGTCCAATCGATGGGGAAGCCCATAATCCACTCCACAAACTGGAGATTTAGAACCTGTCCAGTTGGCAGGTAAGCTTTTAACTTCTTGGGAAAGTCTCCGCCCTGGGAAGCTGTCGGTGTTGGCAACAGCCTTAACTTGACATCCAACTTGGTTTGACCAGGATGGTGTTTTCCCGAATAACTCATGGGCGTAGGCAACCACAAAAACTCGTTCCCTAAGATGCGGCGCACCGACTTCCGCAGCCGATAGGATCTCCACATCAAACAGATAGCCAATTCTGCTGAGTCCTCGCAAGACTTCGGTAAGTCCGCCCGTGTAGATGGCACCCTTGACGTTTTCCCAGATAATGTACTTGGGTTTACATTCTTTGATGACTCTGAGCATTTCAAACCAGAGGGACGATCGCTTTCCATTGATTCCAGTTCTGGCTCCAGCAAGGCTGAGGTCTTGACAGGGAGATCTGCCAGTGATGAGGTCAAATTGATTTAGTTGGGCACGGAAATTATGAATGTCATTGTGCTTAGTGGTGCAGAAAAGTTATTAAGTCTCAAGATGAGATAGTAGTAACACGTGAGAATTCAATACGGTAATCCAAGTTCTCTCGTTTAGATAGAGACGCACAGGCGGGAGGAGGATTTATATTAGGCAAAATCTGCAATTGAGGGAAAAGAAGACCTTGATAAAGTAAACGCTGAAGCTCACGGAGACCAAGTTGCAGAAAACTCAAACCACGATGATGATGCCAATCAAGCCAAGCCCTCTGTCCCAAACGGACAAGCATCATACCGATAATCAGAGCAATCAAAGAAGCAGTATCAAGGAGCATAAATAAGCAGGTAAGAGCTTTAGGATTACGGAGATGGGAATTTGTAACCTGAAAAGCTCCTGACTTATAGTCCTTAAAATGAGGTTCAATTCCACCAAAGCGTCTGCCATAGAGAGCAAAGGTCTGCAACGATGGGGGAATATTAGTAATGACAGCCCATGAGCCTTTAGCTATTGATAGATTTGCTGTGGCTAGGTGGCAATTGATATTACCCAGCACCGTAACATTGGGGATTAAATAAGCTTGTTCTAAAGGCGGGATCAGTTGTTCTACACTTTTAGTCTTACCTCTCGATAAAGTCACTTGTAGATCAGTCTTTGCCCGAATTGCCCATGACCATTGATTGTGCTGTAGCCAACGTATTAATTCTCCATGTTCAAACCCTCGGTCGGACGTGCAAAGTGATATTGCTCTGATCGGGTAATACGGTGAGTACTTGTTCTAGTATTGGACGATAATGCTCGAACCCAACTGTGGAACTACCATGTTCTATAACTACTTGCGCTAGACTTATCGACCTCCCTCCCCAGATTAAGCATACTTCTATCAAACAAAATTTATCCCACAGCATGCTTGTATCTAGAGTTAACTCTAAAGACTCTCCTGCAAATGCTTTCAGAAAGTGCTTCAGCAATGGGTTATAAAATGTTTCAGCGATGATGTGTGGGTTATGCACAAAGTAGTTTAACCTTTCCATCTGACTTCTTGCTTTACAGTTCCGATGGCTTAAGTAGGGCAGCCAATGACTCAAGCATCCACTTCTTGATTGGAGTATGGCTGCTACTGCTTCAGAAAATCCTTGCAGATGTCGTTGATCTTTTGCCTTAATCCATTGACGCAGTTGTGTTTGTAGTTGAAGATAGAGGTGGGGCATTGCATTAGTATTTTTGTTGAGGAACTTGAGTATCTCATGTTTTGCCCCTCCTCCTGTCTCATTATGAGAATCTATACCTATCAATACTTTTAAGACTTTTCTGCACCACTAAGGCTTACCTATCTAACATTTCTAAAAACCATGATTCAAAGCGATCGCCAAGGGCAGATAGAGAAAATTCCCGTTCGGCTTGACGGCGACAACTAGAGCGATGGAGGTTAGTTGCTAATGGTATGGACTGACATAGGGACTCGATATTATCTGGTTCGATTAAAAACCCTGTTTCTTGGTGGCGAACGATTTCCACAATTCCCCCTCGAGCATAGCTAATAACTGGAACTCCGCAAGCAAGAGCCTCGATCGCCACATTCCCAAAAGCTTCTTCCCATTTTGGGGTCATTAGTAATGCTTGACATTGCCCTAGGAATTCCTGTAGTTTTACGGTCGGCAAAAAACCCAAATAATTTAGCTGGGCTTGAGGATAATCAGCTTTGACTGTCTGCCAATAAGCTTCGTCTTGCATTTTACCCATGACCTGAATCGGAATTTGTAAGGTTTCCGATACCGCTGCCGCATCTTCCAAGCCTTTTTCGGGGGAGATCCTTGCCACCCATGCTAGTTGGGGCTGGGCTATGGGTTGAAATTGGTATAGGTCTAGATCGATACCACTACTAAGAATCTTTAGATCAAGAGCATCGCCAAAGGTATATGCCTGAGCTTTGCTATAAACGCCAATGGTACCTTTATGGGTCTGGGAAATCTTACGCACTAGGTGATCCATATTATCTAAAAGCGAACCCATACTGACAAAATGCGCAATGGGGGTGTGAAAAAATGGGGTGAGATAAAATGGCAACCAATCGTAGGCAAAATTGACAATCAAATCATAGCTATCCTGTACTTGCAGGGCGTATGCCCACATATTTGCCAATACCGACTGATCAGGGAAACTAATGGGATCGGTGCGAGCTTGATTTTGGGCAAAGTTATGCAATTCTCCCGGGATTGTAATTATTGGGATTTCGGTAGATGTGGAACCGAGGGAGGCAACCAAGTGAACTATATGCGATCGCCCCATTAATTCTTTAGCAATATTTTGAACTGTTAACTCTACCCCGCCCCCAATCCCTGAGCCAAATGCGCCAACGGGTGTAGAAATAAATAGTAGTTTCATAGGTTTTATAACTCTGCCCAAAACTCTCGGATTGCCTGTGCCACAAGGGGATGATTTTTGAGGTGTGGATGTTTAATCCTTTTTAAGATTTTAAATTTACCATGATTAAACTTTGTACTAGCAACGGTCACTGTGCCGTCACTTTTACCATCAATATCACCAATAATACTCAGGGTTTTAATTTTGAGGGCGATCGCCTCGGCAATTTTTATTCGACTTAGGGCTAAATCTCCACCCACGGCAAGGTTAAAGGGATCAATAGTTTTGGCTAAGTTAGAACCACCCACGGGCGCACCGACTAAAACTAAACTATGGACATTTTGCCACCACTGGGGATGCCGATGCAGAATTTCTAGCCAAATTAGTCCCCCCATCGAATGTCCAATAATTCTAATTGGGGTGTGGGGATAGAGATTAAAGTTAGCGATCGCCATGGTTTCAACTTTTTTAATTAGCGGTGCCATTTTCAGCCAAGTATTAAACCAGCCTAAGTTTGGAGTAACTATTAAAGTTTGAGGTGTGCCTAGGGATCGAGCTAGCTTTGTGATCCCCAGATGGTTATCTGCCCAGCCATGTTGAGCATAAAGAATAAAATCAGGCATTTTTTTAGACGTTCTGAACACTGAAAAGCTGAGAGCCTACAAATTTTTGCATCCAATTTTCTAAGTAGACTTGATTTTTGAGAATTTGTTCAGGATCATCACTATCTAAAGGAAATGGTGCTAGTCCCAAAATTGTGGCTGTGGTTACGCAAAACATCGATTTTTGGAAACTTTGACATATTTTAACCCTCAAATCGTCAATACCACGGGTGCGATCGCTATAAATTGTCGCTAAATAATCAGGTAAAAAGTGGCGCATATCCTGCATTAATAAAGTTGGAGGAATCCCTGCTCCGCCTACAGGCAAAGGATCGGCATGCAAAGCTCCATAATTAAACCGACTTTGATCGACAGGAATAAGATGAGCTTGGGCATTAAAGGAAACTGTGCCAAAAAATGGCGTACCCCGAAAGAAGATAGATTCAACGTAGGGAATTGCTAAATCAGTTAAAAAGCTTAAACCCGCCGATGCAGGAATAATGTCATATTTTTCACCTTCCACCAGTACAGAATAGGTAAATGGAATATTTGCTGCCTGAACTAAGCCATTTTTAATATGTTCTACTACCTCGGGAATCGATTTAATTTCAGAGCGATCGTACTGATCGGACAGAGTTAAAAAGATCTCAGCCATCACTCGCCAAAACTGCCCCAAAGCACTGTAATAGGCAAGTTGACGGATTTGCTCTAATAAAAATTCTGGGAATAACTGATTGAGTAACTTGATTGGTAGATTATGTTTGAGTTTTTGATCAATTACTTTTTGGCAATTTTGCTTAAACTCCTCCGTATCAATATAAAGATCTAAACCACCGCCACCATGCCACAGCATTGTCCGCATACAGTATTCCGCATACTCAAAATTAAGGCGATCGTGCCACAGATGTCTTCCCAACTTAGCAGTAGAAACTTGCCCATTAAAGTATTTAAAAAATGGAAATATCACTAAAAACTGATGCTCAGAAATATAGATCAAATTCTGATAGTAAGCATCCAGAACCATCCCATAGCTTTTTAGAATTCCCACCACCTCTAACAGATTATTTTTATTGTCAGGGAGTAGAGCCTGCCCAGATTTTAGACGTTGAATATAAGATTCTAGGGGATGGGTTTTAGGCATAGTTTGTAGCTGTTACTATAAATTTCAAACAAAGAATCAATAATTTAATACTGCTATTTACAACTTAGAGATGATGATTAGAGAAACCAGTGAGAACCTCCCTTTGATTTTTCGAGAACCATACTCACTCATTAACTGGATAAAAATGGTTAGCTTGCAAGATATCTTAGATGAACTACCCCACCCTGCTTTGTGAGGATGGGGTTTCTAAATTCCCATCAAGCACAGTGTGTTTTTTACGTTTCTTCGAGCCAAGTTGCTGCATCCCGCCACAATGAGTAGGAGTTGAAGTAGAGCTTGATTCTCCACGTTTGACGATGCTCGTTCCAAACACCGTAGAATCATATAAAACCCAATTGAGCATGACTTGCGCCGCCGCCACATCT
>CASBQR010000027.1 GCA_949127865.1 Synechococcales cyanobacterium PMM_0082 | reverse complement strand
TTATTAGCGATTCCTTTCAGGATGCGTTCCGCCGCACACTTAAGAATTGAGAAGCGATCAATATGATGATCGATGGGACTCAAGGAATGATGATTCTAGTGGATCGCCAGAAGCGATCGCCTCTTGTATGAAAAAGCTGATGTATGAGCGTAAGTTAGTGTGTACTCGCACTCAATTTTCTTGCAGTGCCTTTCCGTCAGAAGGATTTGCTGGTTGGCAAACTCAAGATGTACGAACTGATATTAGTGAGTCTGCTGCCGTTCGAGCATGTAGGAACACTCGATAGATTTCAATCAATTCTTTAGCGGTGATGTCCTAAGAGCATTGATGTTCAAAGATGGAAATATCCAATATACCAATTACCAGAGTAAAGACGACCTCACTGCATTTATGACTACCAATGGAGTTAGTTCATCTATATGGGGTGGCTGGATTTAATTTTGTTATTTCAAGGAGTATTAATGCTGCTCCCTAAAACATAATTAATAACTGAAATACCTTCGATTCATTTAAAATTATTCAATACAGGGCAACCGCATAGAAAATAACGATAGAGTAAGAATTAAACCAAATCAGGAAAATGTAAATGAAAACAGCAATCTAAGTGAAATTACTAAAACACTTTGAGAGTGTAGAAGATCCATGAAATAACCGAGGGAAAGAGCACTGATTACCTCGCAAATTGCTATAGCAATAAGTGTTTTAGAGGAGGTGTAAGCCGTATTCAGGTATCCCTAATTGCTAATGCTATTAGGACTCAGGTCTGATTGTAATTTGCTGTAAGTTAAATTTTATTCAGCCGTCGCAACTATATTAAGCTTGCATAGGTGTCTTAAATTGTCTTAAATATCGGTATGATTACTAGTGAATTATTTTTTTACTTTTTCAAAAATGGATATTTTAACTTTAGGTTGGGTTGGTGTTTTGGGAGTATTTACCCTTTCCATTGCCTTTGTGGTTTGGGGGCGTAACGGTTTGTAAACAATGTCAGAAACAGCAATTATTAACACTTTCTTCTGGGTTGCTATGCTTCTGTTGGTTGCAGTTACTAGTGGTGTTGGTTACTTAACATTTTTAGAATGGCGCGATCGCCGCCGTAAAGGTAAGTAAATCTTCAATACATAGATATAGCTCCCTAGAATAATCTGCATCTGTAACATTTCGTTGCAATTACATGGGACTGAAGCTCACAAATTGTAGATATGATAGGTGTAAAAAATGAAACAAAATGTAATGGACAAAGAACCTAGTAGCTAGCCTTTGCCCTATTACGAGTCTGTTTATAATCTGTTACTCAAAATAAACATAAGGATTAAATTTACAAGTATGAGTCAAGCTTCAATCAGTGATGTCCCAAGCATGGGTCGTCGCCAATTTATGAATGTACTTTTAGGTGGAGCAGTTGGCGCGACTGTACTAGGAGCGTTATATCCAGTAGTGCAGTACTTTGTTCCTCCTTCCAGTGGTGCTAGTAGTGGTGGTGTTACTGCTAAAGATGCTTTAGGTAAAGACGTTATTGCTTCCCAGTTTTTAGACTCCCATCAAGTTGGAGATCGCGTTCTAGCCCAAGGACTAAAGGGTGATCCTACTTACATCACCGTTACAGATAGTAAAGAAGTTGCTAGTTTTGGCTTAAATGCTGTATGCACCCATTTAGGATGCGTTGTGCCTTGGAATGTGGCTGAGAACAAGTTTATGTGCCCATGTCATGGTTCTCAATACGACAGCAATGGCAAAATGGTGCGCGGTCCCGCTCCTTTATCTCTAGCTCTAGTTCATACTGAAGTCTCTAACGATAAAGTGCAGTTTTTACCTTGGACTGAAACCGACTTCCGCACTGATGAAGCTCCTTGGTGGGTTTAATTTTCATAAATTGCACTCAGCTTTTAACATTCCCTTAATAACTATCAATCATCCATGAAGAGAAATTTATTTTTGGCGATCGCTACTCTAGTTCTAATTTTTAATGGACTAGTAGCATCTCCTGTTCAAGCTTATCCTTACTATGCCCAAGCTGCTTACGAAAACCCCAGAGAAGCGACTGGCAGAATTGTCTGTGCAAATTGCCACTTGGCACAGAAACCTACAGAATTAGAGCTACCTCAATCAGTAAAGCCAGATACCGTATTTGAAGCAATTGTCAAAATTCCCTACGACCACAGCAAAGAACAAGTTCTAGGCGATGGCAGCAAAGGTGGGTTAAATGTTGGAGCAGTTTTAGTATTACCTGAAGGTTTTAAGATTGCGCCTGAAGATCGCTTATCTGAAGAATTGAAAGAAAAAACCAAAGATATTTACTATCAACCCTATAGTGACACCCAAGAAAATATTATTTTAGTTGGTCCAATTCCTGGTGACGAGTATTCTGAAATTATCTTCCCCGTCTTGTCTCCAGATCCTAGTACTAATAAAAATGTCAGCTTTCTTAAATATGCTGTGCATGTCGGCGGCAATAGAGGCAGAGGGCAGCTTTATCCCACAGGCGCAAAAAGCAATAATGTGCAGTGGACTACTCCGATCGCAGGTACAGTTTCCCAGATCACTGAAATTCCACCGAACGAAGATGAAGATACCTACGGTGGCTATGCTGTTACTATTCAACCTGAAACTGGCGATGCTGTAACTGAACAAATATTAGCAGGGGTAACCTTACTCGTATCCGAGGGGCAGGTAGTCAAAGCAGGTGAAGCTTTAACCTCTAATCCTAATGTTGGTGGTTTTGGACAAGCTGATGGCGAAATTGTTTTACAAGATCCGCAGCGTATTCAATGGTTATTAGCTTTCTTTGCAGCGATCACTGTCTGCCAAATTTTGTTCGTACTGAAGAAAAAGCAAGTGGAAAAGGTTCAAGCTGTCGAGATGAATTTTTAACTTTAATTTATAACAAGTTGATGTTTAGGAGTGGGCAAATGTCCACTTTTTTGATAGATATTATTCGGAAATATTAAGATTAAGCTCGAATCCCTAAAAATGAAAATTCCCTTACCTGTACTCTCTGTTAATCAAATTACCCGTCGTTTTAGCGGTTTAGTAGCAATTGATCGGGTTTCATTTTCCGTGGATGTGGGAGAAATTTTTGGGCTAATTGGTCCCAATGGCGCGGGCAAAACCACCATGTTTAATATGATTACGGGCTTAATCCCGCCGAGTAGTGGTGAAATTATCTATAAAGGTCGAGCAATTGGGCGATCGCAACCCTATAAAATTGCTCAAAGCGGAGTTGCCAGAACATTTCAAAATTTACGCCTATTTGGTAATCTCTCGGTCTTAGAAAATGTGGCGATCGCTAATCATATCCATACAAAGTCTAATTTGATCTCTAGTATTTGGGGTACTAAACTAGCAAGAGCAGAGGAGCAAGAAGTGCAACTGCGATCGTACGAGCTTTTGGAGTTGGTGGGATTAGAGTCGCAATCAACGCAAATGGCAAATAATTTAGCCTATGGAGATCAAAGAAGGCTGGAATTGGCAAGGGCTTTAGCCTTAAAACCCCAATTACTATTACTAGATGAGCCTGCTGCTGGCATGAATCCTGCGGAAAAAGCGGCACTTAGTGATTTAATTCGGAAAGTGCGATCGCTGTTTAATTTAACAATTATGGTGATTGAACATCATGTCCCTTTGGTGATGGGTTTATGCGATCGCATTGCCGTTTTAGATTTTGGACAGTTAATTGCCTTAGGTAATCCAGAAACCGTGAAAAATGATCCTAGAGTCATTTCTGCCTATCTTGGTGATAATTTTGCTGACAATTCTCTTGACAATACCAAAGAGGTTGACACTCCCGCCGATAAATCGGGGGATTCTCAGTTCATAGACATGCCTTAAAATTATCTATCTCTTACGAGCAGTACTTAAACTTTTTAACCGTTCGATTGAACCAATTAGCAAGTC
>CASBQR010000026.1 GCA_949127865.1 Synechococcales cyanobacterium PMM_0082 | reverse complement strand
CGGGATGGGACAAAAAATAAATCCCAAATGGCACAAGGAACCATAGAATAATCCACGGAAAAATATTTTTTACAGATGAGATCATAGTCAAAAAGGTTGTAGTCAAAAAGAATTACCTCTGAATTACTAAGCTAATGGGATCTCAACTGCGTTTTTATTTTTAGGGCTTACGCACTCAAATTTATAGAAACTTTGTGAGAGGGAGTTTGAAGGCTAAGCCCTCAGTTAGAGCTGTGCCCCAAACCACCTTTAACTTAGGTTTTCTTTTTACACTGCGTAAGTACTAATTTTAATAGTCTACAAGAATTAACTTTAGCCATTTTCAAACTTCTTTAAAGATGACGATTAAATGCTAACCTCTGAAAGATAAGAGCTTTAGAAGTACTGGCAAAATAGTCATGTTGGTAGATAACAAGAAGGATCGAGATAGGTTGTTTTTAGGTCTAGCGATCACCTTCTTTTTGCGACTAGGATTGATGTCTGTGCCCTATGCTTTCTGGATTGATATAGGTAGTTTTAGAGGATGGGCATTAGGCTTAGCTGGGCTAGGATTGCCTAATTTTTATGGCTCGATGTGGACTGACTATCCCCCAGGATATATGTATGTGTTGTGGCTTACAGGTAAGTTTTATACACTATTCGATCCCTTGCTTCAACATACTAATCAAGTCCTGTTGATGTTCTTGATTAAGCTGATCCCTGCGATCGCCGATATTGGTTCTGCTTTAGTGATTTGGTTAATTCTGCAACCACTGGTAACCTCATCGAAAGCTAGAACTGCGGCTTTACTTTACGCCTTTAACCCAGTCATAATTTTTATTTCGGCAGTATGGGGACAAGTTGATAGTGTAATCAGCTTTCTGATGTTGGCGATCATATGGCTTTTGCAGCAGGATAAATTTGCGATCGCTGGCATCCTTGGAGCAGTGAGTGTAATTGTTAAACCCCAAGGGCTATTTTTATTACCAATTTTTCTTCTATCTCAGTGGTATAAACGGAATTTATGGCAATGGTTTAGAGCGATCGCTTTAAGCATAGTCATGATTTGGTTAATAGTTTTACCCTTTGTGTGGACGCAGGTAAATTTCTTGGATTTCAAGGCATTCCTATCTACAATGATCTTACCTTTCAAATTTCTCTATAACCAGTTTATATCTGGGGCGTCTACATATCCCTATGCTACTGTTAATGCTTTTAATATTTGGTCAGGTGTAAATTGGAAGCCCGACAGCACGGAATTATTTGGGTTAAGTTATCGATGGATTGGGTTGGGTTTGTTGAGTATAGTTTTAACTTGGATTGGTGTTTTTTTGCGTAGACATCCCGATGGCATTTTTTTGGCAACGGCGGTAGTCTTACTATCTGTATTTCTGTTTCCCACCAGAATGCACGAACGTTATATTTTCTATGCGATCGCTTTTCTAGCTATTTCTTCTGCCCTACAACCTGCCCTGCGTTCTATTTATGTGGGGATTACAGCCACAAGTGCGATCAATATTGGCTATGCCTTTATTAGATACAACCATGATAAATTGTTTAATAGTATTCCGAGCGGTTGGCTGCAAGGATTAATTTTATTAACTGCAATTACCAATTTAATCTTGTTTCTAGCATTAATTAGTCATACCGTAAATTATGCTGTACCTACTATAGATTCGTCTGCCCAACTATCGGTTAGCAATTAGATTCATTAAATACATAGGAATAACCGATTTTGAAAACTCAAGATCTCGTCTATCCTCCCAAAGAAAAAGTTCAAGATTTGACCCACTGGCAATTGGTAATTGGGAGTTTTGTCATATTTGCGATCGCCCTTGGTTTCCGTCTATGGCATTTAGATGCTATTCCTGTTCCAGTATTTGATGAAGTCTTCTTCCCTAAATTTGCCGCCCAATATCTAGATGGCAATCCAGAATGGGAGGGGCATCCACCGTTGGGCAAATATTTAATCGCCTTGGGGATCACAATATTTGGACGCAATGCCCTTGGCGATCGCATCATGGAAGCTCTATTTGGCTCTTTGATCCCTGTCCTACTAATTGGCTTGGTCTACTTACTTAGCTCTCGGCGATCGCTGGCAATTTTAGCTGGTGTATTCTTGCTCTGCGATGGATTATTTTTAGTAGAGTCACGATTTAGCTTAATTAATATTTTTTTGGTAGCCTTTGGCTTATCATCACAGATTTTTTTAATAGCAGGCTTAAAGCAAGAAGATTACAGACGGACTCTATTGCTTTGCCTGTCAGGAATTATGCTGGGTGCCAGTCCTGCGGTTAAGTGGAATGGCTTAGGTTTTTTGCTGATGGTAGTTTTGCTAATGTTATTGGTGTGGATTGTGGCATTGCTATTTCCTCAGAGTTTGCCAAGGTTGGGTATTCTTGCCAAAATTCGTGAACTGCATTGGTGGGAATATCCTCTAATTCTTGTGATTATGCCCGCCCTAATTTATATTGCCCAGTGGGTACCCCATTTGATGATGAATGCGGGAGGAGTCCCATTTTTTTGGAAAAGTTTTGTGGCGGTGCATCAACATATTCTGTGGTGGCATAGTAGTACCCAAGTTGTTGGTGAAGCCACCAAGCCCGCACATCCCTATTGCTCTAGCTGGTTTTCATGGGCAGTAATGGCTAGACCTCTTGGCTACTACTTTAAAAGCGAAAATAATATATTCATTGATGTCCATGCCCTTGGTAATCCTATCCTTTGGTGGTTCTCCACGGCATCAGTTTTGGGTTTATCTATATGGGGACTAGGACGTTTACAGGGTGTGACCGCCTATCTTTTAATTGGCTATGCCGCTAATTATTTACCTTGGGCGATCGCCAAACGTTGTTTATTTTTATATCACTACATGAGTGCCCTAACTTTTAGCATAATTGGCTTGGCAGTGGTTACTGACCTATTATTGCGACAAAAACAATGGCGATGGTTGGGGGTTAGTATTATCCTAGCTGTGCTTACTTCCTATTTCTTTTTTCTACCGATTTGGTTGGGTTTGCCCCTTTCAAGCTCAGGGTTTTATCAAAGGATGTGGTTTATGCCCGATGGTGTGGCAGGCTTCAATTGGATTTAAGGAATTTCTACTTACTGAATTTTTAGTCTCTGAGTGTAGATTTTGCTTTAGTTGCCAGCACTCTTTAAACATTTTTAAAATTACCCCTAAATTTGCCCCTGTTTGTACCCCAAATCGACGAGGAAAGTGGCGCACAGGAATTTCTATCCGCTTAAATCCTGCTAATTGCCATTTAATCAATAACTCGCCACTGAAAAGAGCACCATTGGCTTTAACAGGCTGAATATCGAGATAGGCACGGCGAGGAAATAACTTAAAGGCGCAGTCCATATCTTTGACGCTTAAGCCAAACAGAACTTGTATAAATAGATGATACGCTTTGGCATTTAGCGATCGCATTATTGGATCTGCCCGTTTTTGACGATAACCAATTAAAATCAATTCTTTATTAATTTCTAATTGGGGAAGAAACCGATCAAGGTCAGCAATATCAAACTGGCGATCGCTATCCATTAAAAAAATATACTCAAAAGACGCAAGGTCAAAACCACTACGAAGGGCGGAACCATAACCCAAATTCTTACTGTGGGTTACCACCTGCAATCGGTGATTAGTTTGGCTCAAGCCTGTCAAAATATCAGCCGTGGCATCTGTAGAGCCATCATTCACTACAATTATTTCATAGTCAATTTCGTAACTATCATGGCGATCGCTCATATAATTCATCACCGCTTGAATTGTATGTTCGATATTAGCCGCTTCGTTAAGTGCGGGTAAGACTACTGATATGGCGATCGCACTTGGCATAAGTTTATAGACTAACTAAACAGATTATCTATGATGATTAACAATTTTTTGTCCTCAAATAACTTGCCAATCAGATTTGTATAGGGAACTATTATTGTGAAAGTATACCCAAATACCTTAGATAGAATTCAGCTAAATTTGGATTTTCTATCGTTTTTCAATATCAATGATCTTTGACTGAGGCTAGACCAAATACAGAGCGATTTGCTAAGGCACTGCGAGGCAGAACCCGTACAACCTCTTCTACAGTTGTAATGCCTCTATTAACCTTATCGATCGCCGCAAGGCGAAAGGAATCAAAATCAATCTCACTCAAATAGCGATTCATCTGGGTAATACTGCCTTCGTAGATAATGCGCCGCACATCATCGTTTACATCTAATAATTCCACTACCGCTTCACGTCCTAAATACCCAGAGCCTAAGCATTTTTCGCAGCCTTTACCTTTACGCCAGTTAGCACCGCCATCGCTTCTAGAGATACCCAAAACCTTTAGCTCCAGATCTGAGGGTGCATGAGGATGAGAACAGTATTTACAAATTTTGCGTACTAACCGCTGCGCCACAATGCCTAGTAAGGCATCACTAATTAAACCGGGGTCTGGTCCTAAATCTTTCAAACGTGGGATGGCACTGGCGGCATCATTGGTGTGCATGGTGCTTAAAACTAAATGTCCAGTTAATGCCGCTCTAATTACAGTTTCCGCAGTTTCTGGGTCTCTCACCTCCCCCACCATCACAATATCTGGGTCTTGGCGGAGAATTGCCCGTAGCCCTGCCGCAAACGTCATCCCTGCTAGTTCATGGACTTGGGTTTGGGTAATATTGGGTAGAATATATTCCACAGGGTCTTCTACAGTCACAACATTTACCTGCTCTGTGGCAATCATTTGCAAACTGGTATATAGGGTACTAGTTTTACCCGAACCAGTGGGACCAGTCATGATAATTAATCCTTGGGGCTGTTGCAGCCAACTGCGGTAAGTATTTAAAGCCCGTGGTGTAAATCCTAAGCCCTCAATATTGCCTGTAAACGGATTCCGCCGTGGTAAGAGCCTAATTACGACTTTTTCGCCGTTGACACATGGCAGGGTGCTAACTCGCATATCTAAGTTGGCACTTTCCGTATTTTCTTCGGTATAGCTTTTGCCAATTCTGCCATCTTGGGGGCGACGACTTTCGGCAATATCCATGTTACACATGACTTTGAGGGCAACGATAATGCGACGGCTAATCTCTAGGGGGAGGATTTTAATATCTCGTAAAATCCCATCAATGCGACAACGAAATCTTAAACCTTCTTCGGTCGGCTCTAGGTGAATATCGCTGGCACGGTGCTGCATTGCCACGGAAATTAGGGCATTAATACGTCGGGTTTGATTGGCAGCTTTGGATAGATAGTGATCGGTAACTTCACGAATATCTATTTCTTCGGTTTCGCCTGTGAGTGGATTAATGAGTCGGTTGGATGTTATACCTGTCGAATCTGGCAGATTTTGGGTACGAAACCAAGCTCGATAACTTTCTGAGGAAATGGGGATGATTTTGATGACTGTATGGGTGCGATCGCCCATGATTTTCAGCAGATCAGAACTAATTTCCACAGGACTACCTAAGTAAAAGCAACTTTGCCATAGGAGTAAAGGGATCACGGGAGGAAGAGCGTTACGATTTTCAAATTTCTGAAAAAAGCGTTGATTTAATTCAGAATCTAATCCATCTATCCTAAGGCTACCAACTTCATTCACTAAAATCCTGAGAGCTGCCTCACAGGAAGGGATTTGATTACCCCTAAGTTGTTTCCATACTGATTGGGAAGATGACTGCATATATCAAAGTTTAGGTCACGCGATCTAGGGTGCGATATTGGATGGCTTCGGCGACATGGGCGGGCGTGAGTAACTCAGATTTTTCCAGATCGGCAATGGTGCGGGCTACTTTCAAAATGCGATCGCTAGCACGGGCAGATAAACCTAATTTACGAATGGCGGCTTCAATTAAATTTTTACAGGCAGTATCAAGTTGACACCAAGTCCGAATCTGCCGACTTTGCATCTGGGCATTACAGTTAATATTTAGTTCATTTTTATATCGTTGTTGCTGAATGATTCGGGCTTGCTGGACGCGCGATCGCACCGATGCTGACGGTTCTCCTTCACTAAAGTTGGTAATTTCTTCGGGTTTAAGGCGACTAACAATTACCTGTAGATCAATGCGATCCATTAAGGGTCCTGATAGCTTTGCCCAATATTGCTCTCGTTGCTTAGAAGTGCAAGTACATTGCTGAATCGAATCGCCGTAATAGCCACAGGCACAGGGGTTGGTAGAGGCAACCAGGGTAAACCGAGCGGGAAAGGTGACAGATTGGCGGGTGCGGGAAATACTGACAAAGCCATCTTCTAGGGGTTGGCGCAGGAACTCTAAAACATCTCTTTTAAATTCGGTTAATTCATCCAAAAAAAGAATTCCGTTTGAGGCTAAACTAATCTCCCCTGGTCGTGGAAAGCTACCTCCTCCAACTAGAGAGGGTCCAGAGGCGGAATGATGAGGACTTCTAAAGGGGCGATCGCACACTAATCCCCTTCCTTTTAATAATCCTGCTACAGAATAAACTTGAGTGGTTTCAAGAGCTTCCTGAAAACTCATGGGCGGCAAAATACTAGGTAATCGGCGGGCTAGGAGAGTTTTACCTGAACCCGGAGGTCCGACAAATACTAAATTATGTCCACCTGATGCCGCAATTTCTAAAGCTCGGCGGGCGTGCTGTTGCCCCTTTACGTCTTTTAGGTCTAGCTGAAACTCGGAAGGAACTAGATCTTGATCAAAATTGATATTACTTATTACGGGAATGTACTTATCAGGGTTAGCTAAAAAGTCTCCAACTTGCCGTAAATTGCTTAAACCATAGACCTTAAGCCCTTTCACCACTGCCGCTTCTTGGGCATTTTCTAGGGGAACAATTAAGCCTTTAATTCCCATTTTGATTGCAGAGGCGGCGATCGGAAGTACTCCTGAAACTGCTCGTAAGTTGCCATCAAGGGAAACCTCACCTAAAAATAGATGATCCTCTAATAGTTGGGGATCAATTTGTTCTGAGGCAGCCAGAATGCCAACACCAATGGGTAGATCAAAACTAGGTCCTTCTTTTCGCAAATCCGCAGGTGTCAGATTAATCACAACTTTTCGCATCGGAAAAGCATAGCCCGAATTTTTTAATGCCGCTTTGACTCGTTCCCGTGACTCTTGGACAGCAGTATCAGGCAAACCGACAATTACCACCGTAGGTAAGCCCCCTGTCACATCCACTTCTACCCCGACTTGTACTGCCTCAATGCCTATAATCGCAGCACTCCAAACCCTAGCTAACACTGAATTATACCCGTAAATACTTTATCTGCTGTACCCGTCATCAGGACGTGATTTGTGGAAATATCCCAATTGATTTTGAGGTTGCCGCCGGGTAAGTTTACAGTACAAAGGCGATCGCATTTTCCATTTAAAACCCCTGCCACCACAGAGGCACAGGCACCAGTCCCACAGGCAAGGGTAATCCCCGCCCCCCTTTCCCATACTCGCATTTTGATATAGCTAGAATTTACCACTTCAATAAATTCGACATTAGTGCGTTGGGGAAATCCGAGATGCTGCTCAAATTTTACGCCAAGTTCTGTTAGAGGGATAGAATCTACATCAGTCACAAAGGTCATACAGTGAGGATTTCCCATACTTACGGTGGTTATATTCCATACTTTTCCATCTACTTCCAAAGGCAGGTTAATTACTTTTTGGTCGGACTCAGCCAAGGTCGTAGGAATTTCCTGTGCCAATAACCTAGGCTCACCCATATCTACAGTAATTTGTCCATCGGCATTAAGCTTAATCCCCATCAGTCCTGCGTTGGTTTGAATGGAGTAACTATTGTCTAGGGCTAAAATCTCCAAATCCTGCATAAATTTAGCAAGACAGCGAATACCATTGCCGCACATTTCAGGTTCGGAACCGTCGGAGTTAAATATCCGCATTCTATAAGTATCGCCACTATCAGGTAACAGAAAAATTACCCCATCTGCACCAATGCCAAAATGGCGATCGCAATATTTAATTGCCAACTCTGGTGATAAATAGGGTTCATTACTCCTGCGATTATCAATCAGGATAAAGTCATTACCAAGTCCGTGATATTTAGTGAAGGCAATAGTTGGAGATGTCATAGTTATTGATATTTTTAATGATATTAAGGTATTTAGCTATAGGTCGTACCATCAGGCATAGTCGCCCCTTTCATAGTTGCTCCTGCCAAATTAGCACTACTCAGTTCAGCTTTACTCAAGATCGCATTAGTTAAATCTGCCCCAAACAAGTTGGTTCGGGCTAAGTATGCTTCAGTGAGGTTGGCATCTTGCAAGTTTGCCTTTTGGAGATTGGCGCGGCTAAAGTCACTCCTAGCCAGCTTTGCCATCATTAGATTTACATTTACCATATTGGCTCTAGTTAGTTTGCTATCAGGCATAATTACCCAAGCTAAATTTGCATCCTCCATTTGGGCATCAGTCAAATTAGCGCGTTCAATCTTGGCATTTGCTAGATCAACTGCTGTTAGATTTGCACCTGTGAGGTTAGCCTCAGTTAAAAAACAGCCTTGCATAATAGCATTAGTAAGATCTGCACCACTCAAATTGGCTCCCGTTAACGTAGCTTCACTCAGGTTAGCCGATCGCAAGTCTGCTCCTGATAAATCTGCCCCTGAAAAGTTAGCACCCCGTAAATCAGCTTTATGAAAACAGGCTCCTGTTAAATTTGCCGATCGCTTTAACTCTTTCCGCAAGTTTGCCCCCCGCATGCAGGCTCCAGCGAGATTTGCCCCCCGTAGGTTAATATCCCGCATATCAGCATCGATTAAGTTGGCATCCAAAAGATTGGCTAAAGCCGCATTAACATTAACCATAGTTGCGCCCGTCAAGCTGGCTCCATGTAAATCCGCATCACTCAGATTAGCCTCACTTAAATGTGCCTGATTCAGATTAGCCCCGCCTAACTTTGCCCCAACTAAAATTGCCGATCGCAAGTTAGTTCTAGTCAAATAGGCAAAGACCAAACTAGCACTATGGAGATTAGCTTTAGACAGGTTAACCCCAATTAAGTCAGCCCCCGCCAAATTCGCACCACGAAGATTAATTTCAGCAAAGTTAACTTCGCCCGCCGTGTAACGTTTTAGAAGCTCATCAGGGTTCATAGTTAAATTTGTAATTTTTATAATAGTTTTTATAATTAAGATGCGATTCCTATTTGATTATAGATAGATCTAACAGCATTCATAATTACTGTAGCTGCTTGTTCATATTCATCTACATCTTTAAATTGCTTAGCAGTGTTATTAAGCTCAACTTCTAAATCTTTGGGGTTTTTATAGGCATAAAACAAATCTCGCAATAAATCATCAAGCTCAAAGGTTCTAATTGCCGAAATACTCTCATTTGTGGACTCAGCCACATTATTTAAGGTGGAAAATATTAAAATTTTGGCACGGAGTGGACTTAGGTATTTAATTATCTCTAAACGTAGATCAAATAAATCTAAATTAGCGATTTTTTGATCAATAGATTTTTGATTAACTTTATTATCATTGGCAAATCCATGATTGCTATCTACTAAAGGAATCGAGTCACTGACACCATGATCAGCAGTATTTGAGATCGCAGGAATAGACTCAATGAAGGTTGCTCCCGCTACCGAACGAGTGGGATAAATGGCACTTAGTTCATCTACAACCATATCCACCACTTCATTGTATTCGGGCTTATTGGCGATCGCTAATTTTAAACGATTGCGTAATGTTTCAAGGTTAGGATAAAGCTGTTGAATCGCCTGAATCGCCCCACTAAAACTAGAAATATATTGATCTGGCAAATCATACCTGCAAACATGAAAAACCAGCTTTTTAATGCGTAAAATATCCTTGTTGGGATCAGTTAAAGACTGGGCAACCTCTTCATAGATATTCTGGGGCAGCGGCTGATAATCTGGGTAAAGGCAATCAATAGTACTTAAAATTACTGTTCCTACGCCAAGGTAATGGGTATCTAAACCTGACAGAGCATCTTGAACTAGAGCATTAAGCTCGGAAATCGTCCCAGTTAACTCTATAAGCTCTTGCACTAAGCCCTTCAAGTTGATTTTTTGTAACTTTGGGAGTTCAACTTCCCACTTTTGGAGGCAAATAAATAAAATTATCTGCTTAATTTCATTGATATTGCTGTGCTGATTTAACTTTTCAATTACTTGATCAAAAATATGGCGGGCAGCTTCAGGATCGCTATTAATCAACTCATTAGGAATCTCGGTATTCTCCAAATCCACATAGCTCTGAGGATGGAGTTGGGGAATGGCACTACTAAAACCCTTTGGTAAAAGTTGATAAACCCTTAGTAAATAGCGTTCGCCTACATAACTAATTGGCTGTTCAAGGACATTTTTTACTTGCTCATAAATAGCTTCAGAAATATGAATAGTACCCCAATTTGCCCCCAATTGTAGTCTATTAGCAATTACTACACCCGATCCACTAATTTCAGTACCACTAACCACTAACTCACCATAATGAATACCAATGGCATGATTTAAGATGTCCTTGGGCTGCATACTAGCTGCCGCTCTTGTCAGGGTTTTTTGAGAATCAAGAGCACACTGCACAGCGTCTGTTGCTGTTTTAAATGTCGCAATCACTCCGCCATCAGTTGCCTTAATTACCCGCCCTCCAAAGTAGCTACATTGTTCTGCAATAAAATTATAGTCCCGTTCTACTAGCCCCAAAGTCCAATCTCGATCACTAGCTAACCTTGATTGCAAACCTACTACCCCTGTAATCATGATTACAGATACAGTACTGACTGATTCTCGAAGCAGAATTTGATTCATAGAGTTCGCAAACATTTATCAAGGAATCAGAATGCTATACATGCAAAAGGTTATATCTATCTGGGCTAAATAATGCAAATCCTATTTAGTAATCACTAATTACGCCCAAGGCTATAACTAAACAGCATCTGCTAGACAAATCTAACATTTTTCAGACTTGCTCACTACAATAATCTTGATGTTTTCTATCGAACCCACCCAATATGCCAAGCTTTGATCTCACTGTCGGCAAAAAAGTTAGCAAAAAATCCTAGGCACTGTTCTAAATCCTCGGCGGCAATTACCACTGCCATGCCAATGCCCATATTAAAGGTATTGAACATATCGACTTCACTAACCTCACCCTGCTCTGCTAACCACTGAAAAATTGCAGGAATTTCCCAGCTTTTTGGTAAAAGTTCCATGATTTGTCCCTGTCCAAGGCACCGAGGTAAATTTTCAGGAATGCCACCGCCTGTAATATGAGCTAGTCCATGAATTTTGAGAGAGGATTTTAGAGCAGCAAGGATGGGCTTAACATATATTTCTGTGGGAGTTAAGAGGATTTCTCCCAAGGTTCCAGATACTCCATCTGCAAAATAAAGCTCATCGCTCCAATTAAACCCTTTATCAGCGACAATTTTGCGAACGAGACTAAAGCCATTACTATGCAACCCACTACTTGCTAAGCCCACGATCGCATCGCCACCTTTGACTTGACTGCCATTAAGTAAAAGCTCTTTCTCGACAATGCCCACGGCAAATCCTGCTAAATCGTACTCACCAGCACCATAAAAGCCTGGCATCTCCGCAGTTTCTCCACCTAGTAAGCCACAACCTGCCTTTTGACAGCCAAGGGAAATTCCTCTAATGACCTCAGTCAGTTGTTCGGGTTTAAGTTTACCTGTAGCAATATAATCTAGGAAAAATAATGGCTCTGCCCCAGAAGTTAAAATATCATTCACACACATTGCTACTAAGTCTATACCCACCGTTTCATGGCGATCGCAGGCTTGGGCAATTTTGAGCTTAGTCCCGACCCCATCGGTACCCGAAACTAAAACTGGCTGCCGATAACCACTGGGTAATTCAAATAATCCCCCAAATCCCCCTAGTTCTCCTAGCATCCCTGGACGACGAGTTTGAGACACAAGATCTCGAATACCCTCGACAAAGTTGCGACCAACTTGAATATCTACACCTGATTCTCGGTAATCCACTAGCTTCCTAACTCTTGAGCACGCTTTGCTGCTGCAACGACAGCTTCAATTATGCCTGATCGCACGCCCGATTTTTCTAATTGCTTGATTCCAGCGATCGTAGTTCCACCTGGACTAGTAACTTGATCTTTGAGTTGAGCAGGATGTAACCCAGTTTGTTTCAGCATTTGACTCGTTCCCAAGACAGTTTGAATCGCCAATTGCATAGCGATCGCCCGTGGTAAACCAGCAGCTACGCCCCCATCCGCTAATGCTTCTATTATTACAGCTACATAACCAGGACCAGAACCAGACAACCCAGTTACAGCATCAAGTAAAGATTCTGGCACTTCAATAACTTCACCAATGGCAGCAAAAATCTTTTCGGCAATTAGTTTATGGGCAGGTTCTACAGATTTATTTAAGGCGATCGCCGTGATCCCCGCCCCAATTTGAGCAGGAGTGTTGGGCATTGCCCTAATTACAGGTTGAGATTGGCGAATTAAAGCTAATTCTAATTGCTCAATACTAATACCCGCCATAATTGAGATCACCACTGGGGCATTGCTTGGCACTAGGCTTGATGCGAGCTTAGAAAAAATTTGAGGTTTAATCGCTAAAATATAAGCCTCAGCATTCAGGCATTCACCCAAAGAAACCCCATACTTTGCATGAAGGTACTCCCTGCGTTGAAGATGAGGTTCTGTAATCCAGATATTCGGGGAGTGATAAATATTATTGCTGATTAAGCAAGCAGCGATCGCCTCCCCCATCACGCCGCCACCAATGATTCCAATTTGAGTTGACAACTAATTCACTTAATAATTAACCAAAGCGGCTGACTGACTCAGTTGCCCAAGCAGGTGTAGAAACACGAGTTGATTTAGGCGCAGGCTGCACAGGAATTACTTCTTCATCAGTAACACTATTATGGGTGGTCAAATTGACACAGGAAGGAGCAAAGAAAAAGATACTATCGGCAACCCGTTCTTGCTTACCATCAATGGCATAGGTAGCGCCAGCCACGAAATCCACACAACGTTGAGCTTGATCTGGTTCCATCGTAGTGAGATTAACAACTATAGACTTACGTTCACGCAAAGCTTGAATTGCTGTAGGCATTTCTTCAAATTTGCGAGGATACATAACAACTACTTCTGAACTACCACCAGTACCAGGCATATCAATGACATTATTACTATTTTCCATACTTCCTCTAAAAAATGAAGGGCGATTACGACGAGATGTGGCAGGAATTTCTTCGGTTGATGAGTTAACTTCTTCTGTGTCAAGGTCTTTTTGCTCAGTTTCCACCTTGTCATAGTCGTAAGTATATGCCTCTTCAAAGCCGATCATAGTTTTAAGTCTGTCAAATATCCCCATTGTGATGCTCCTCTATTTAGATGATTTAGTATTTAGGTAGTTCGGTAGTTATTTACTGATGTAAATTCTTAAATTAATAGTATGGCAAAGACTTTAGCTAATATCATCTAAAAATCTAGTTAATAGTAATCAAGTTTTTATTGATTACTAAAAATTTACTGATGTATTTCTATTTCATTGCCAAGAACTAATGGGGTGATAATATACACCTTACTTTAATAAAATAGTTGTATAACAAAATACAATGTGTATCATTTATTGTTAGCCAACTATAGCGTTGATTTCCGATAGGATACATCAAATTACATTATTTTAGGATTAAGAAAAAGTTAACTAATTTTTAGACTTATCCTTGATCAAATGCTAGGTCTAGAATTTAGCCGAAAACCTTACTTCCTATACGGATCATGGTTGCTCCTGCTTTAACTGCTAGGTCATAATCCTGTGACATTCCCATTGATAACTCATTAATGTTTTGCCATCTCTGTGAGTTTAACCTGTTTTTAAGTGCAGCAACTTTCTGAAAAATGTTTAAACTTTGTTGTGGGGTAAGCCCTAGGGGTAAAATCGTCATTAAGCCCTTAATTTGGATTGCCTGACATTGAGCTAGGCTTGCTAAATTGGCAATCAGTTCCTGCTCAGACCAGCCTGATTTACTGGGATCATCTGCCAGCTTAACTTGTAAGCATATTGAGATTTGGGTATTAGTCTCGATCGCTAATCGATTTAGTTGCTGTGCCAAACTTAGGCGATCTACAGAGTGTATCCAATCAAAGTTTAATAGTGCCTGACGTGCCTTATTACTTTGCAAGGTGCCAATCATGTGCCATGTAATATCGGGTAAATCTTGGAGTTCTTGTTTTTTAGCGATCGCCTCAAGTACCCTAGATTCGCCAAAATCTCTGATCCCCGCCTGATATGCCTCCCGCATTGCCTCAACCGACGCATATTTACTGACAGCAATTAGCTTAACTGTCTTTGGTAATTCTTGTTTGATCTGCAAAATGCGATCGGCTATGGTGCTATTCACGGGTTACGCTTGCCAAGATTATTTAGTCGCCAAGATTATTAAGCTCATCTTAACATTTGAGTTCTAAATATTAGGCATAATGAATCTTTCCCAAAACCCTAGAGCCTTCTGCCCCAGTAACTTTGGGTAAATTTCCAGATTCTCCATGCCAAGTTAAATAACCTAGAACGGCAAAGGCGATCGCCTCTTTAAAGTCTGCATTGATCCCAAACTGCTCAGTACTCGTAACCATAGCAGGAGCCAAAAGTGATTTCAGCCTTTTCACTAAGAACGCATTTCGACAGCCGCCTCCACACAGCAAAACCCGATCAGGAAAATCAGGTAAAAATAGTTGATAGCTCTGGGCGATCGCTCTCGCTGTAAATTCAGTTAAAGTCGCTAAAATATCGTGATTTGAAAGATGTTGGCACTGACTGAGAAGCTGGTCTAAGTAACTAGGACAAAATAGCTCTCGACCCGTGGATTTAGGCGGTGGTATTAAAAAGAATTCCTGCTCTAACCAAGATTTTATTAATCTTAAATCAGGGATACCTTGGGCAGCTAGTTCACCATTGCGATCATAATCCACCCCAAATAATTTATAGCTTGTCATATCCATTAGTACATTGCCAGGGGCATTATCGAAGCCAAATACTTGATCCCCATTTTTAGAATTAAAAGTAGCGGGAAGATAGGTAAGGTTGCTGATCCCACCAATATTCTGGACTACGGTGTGCTTGCCCTGTTCTGCTAAGAATAGTAAATCTAGCATGGATACCATCGGTGCGCCCTGTCCTCCTGCTTCAATGTCCGCAGTCCGAAAGTCACTGATAGTAGCGATCCCTGTCGTTTTGGAAATTACAGCACCTCTTCCTAGCTGCACACTGTAGCCCAATTGGGAGTTGAGAGGCGGGCGATGAAATACGGTTTGTCCGTGGGAGGCAATTAGATCGGGTTTAACCTTGGCTGTTTGCATAAGTTGATTAGCAACATCGGCAAAGGCAAAGGCGATCGCATCGTCAAGTTCACAGATTTGGGCGATCGCTCTTGGTTCTCCTGCACAAACTGCTAAAATTTCTGCCCTAAGTTCGGGAGCATAGGGAAAAGTTTTACCAGCAATTAACTCTAGCTTAATATTTTGGTCAAGTTTTGTGATTTCCACCAAAGCCGCATCAATCCCATCGACAGAAGTACCGCTAATTAAGCCAATTATGAGCATATTAAAGCTATTTATTCTCTATCTTCTAAGGCTGTCAAACGATGGTTAGTAGATTGGGCAAATTCACCAACAATACGAATTAACTCTACTAATTGACTCTGGGAATGGGCATAACTCTCTGCTTGCTGATTGGCAACCGCCTCAATTGCTCTAGCGTTACTATTGGCGATCGCCTCGGTCTTAGCTTGGGATATAGCTATTGCCGCTACAGTAGCATCGGTTTTAGTTTGAGATTCAGCTATTGCCGCTAGAGTAACCTCAGTTTTAGCTTGAGATTCAACTATTACCGCTAGAGTAACCTCAGTTTTAGCTTGAGATTCGACTATGAACTGAACGGTAGCCTCAGTTTTGGTTTGAGATTCAGTAATTGCCGCTACAGTAACCTCAGTTTTGGCTTGAGATTCAGCTAGTGCCGCAACAGTAACCTCGGTTTTAGCTTGAGATTCAGTTATAGACTGGATATTAGCCTCGGTTTTAGCTTGAGATTCAGCTATGAACTGGACAGTAGCCTCAAGTCGGGTTAAATTACCTTCTAGGCGGGTAAAATTCCCCTCAAACCTAGTAAGATTACCTTCTAGCTTATTAAGATTTTCTCCAAGTTTAATCTGCGACTGGACGACGCTTGCCATAATTGACTGCATTTCTTCAAAAGTCATAGTTCTGTCCAAGGTATTATGTGGCTATTATAAGGCTTCAAAATAACCCTACTTCTTTCATAAAAGATAAACTAAAAGATTGCAGGCGAGAAGTTAATCAACCCTAGAAAATGGACTCACCAGTTTACCTAACTGCTGTACCAATAGGCTTAAAAACAAGCCCACATCCGTAACTACACCTACAGACTCCACTGAGCCGCGATCGCTGAGTTTAGTCACAACCGCAGGATTAATATCCACACATACCATTTTTACCCCCGATGGAGTCATATTGCCGACCCCAATGGAGTGGAGCATGGAAGACAGCATCAAAATCATATCTGCTCCTCTGACTTGCTCACTGTAGGCTCTTTGGGCTTTGATTAAGTCCATTTCGGTGTCAGGCAAAGGTCCATCATCGCGAATCGATCCTGCCAAGGCAAAAGGAATATCTTTCTGAATACACTCGTACATGATTCCCGACTTGATAATTCCTGCTTCCACTGCCTTAGCGATACTTCCGTAACGGCGAATAATATTGATGACTTTGAGATGATGCTTATGTCCACCCCGCACACTTACGCCCCTTTGCATATCTACGCCCAAAGATGTTCCCATAATTGATTGCTCGATATCATGAACAGCGATCGCATTTCCGCCCAAAAGTGACTGCACATAACCTTCCCGAATTAAATAAGAAAGATGAGTTGCTCCGCCTGTATGCACAACTACTGGACCTGCTGTAACTACAACTTTGCCGCCGCGATCGCGCACTTGTCTGAGTTCCCAAGCTACCTGCTCAACTACTAACTCTACCCTACGTTCACTGGATACCCCTGCGCCCATGAACGAAAATTCTTTGGTAGCTTTTTCTCTAATATCGGTTTTATGGGCAGTGCGAATGCCTTCAACGCCAACTACTACCTCTTCTCCAAGTTCTAGATCTCTTAATAATTTGCATTGAACTTTAGTAATTACAGCAGAGCGATCGACAACCAAAGCTCCATCCATACGCTGTGCCTGACATTTGACCCAATGCCCATCAACTCTAACTTCCGTTGGATAAATTGTTGTAGCGTAGAATTCTTCGGGCGCAACACCTGCTTGCACTACTTTTTCTAACTCAGCATTAGAAGCCTCTTGCTCTGGCAATACTGCCCCCATATCAATCAATTGCGTCATGATCGAAGTCATCACCATGTGGGAAGGTGCAGACACCCGAATTTTTGCTTCAGAGGTGCTTTGTTTTTGAATACCTAACTTGAAGTCGAGAATTTGAAAGCTGCCGCCACCCTCTAAAACTAAATCAAGGGCATGATTAACAACCCCCGAATCTAGTAGATGTCCTGATAACTCAATAATTCTTGATTCTAGGGAAATATGCTCATTGGCGATCGGCATTACTGGCTCAGTCACCCTTAAGGTTAGGCACTTCGCAGCCCCACCTGCCTTGAGAAATTCAGTTAAAGGGGTCTCTAAAACCGTGAAGCCCTTTTGATTTAGAATTTGCTTAAGCTCGGCACTAGCTTTATTCATGATTACCGTCGTGCCAATATTCACAGTATTACAGGCAAAATTTAGAGCATCGGGTTCACTAATAGCAATCCGTTTCTCAGCAGGTACCCGCATCTCAATAATTTGATTGGAGTAATAATCGAAAGCGGGCGGATAGTAGAGTAAGTAGCCCCCAGTTAAAGGGCAGAAGCAGGTATCTAGATGATAAAAGCGATTATCCATCAACCTTAAAGACAGCACTTCAATATCCAGCCACTTTGCCAAATAAGGATGGGAATCTAACTCAGAACGAAAGCCATAACCCGCCCATAGCCAACGTCCTTCTCGATCTAAAAGTGCATCCCCTGCCCCTTCAAAGGGTAATTCTGGAGGTAGTTCAAATACTTTAAACCCGTTTTCCTCAAACCATGCCTTAAAGTATGGTTCTTCACCTTGGCGTTCCTTGTGATAAAAGCGGCTGACGATCGCAATATCTCCCAAAATCATACCCGCATTAGCGGTGAACACTAGATCGGGGACACCCTCATGAGGTTCAATTAAATGTACTTCCGCCAAACCTTGAATAGTTTTATATAGTCCTTGCCATTGCTCCACAGCGCGATCGCGACTAGAACGATGAATATTTCCTTCCATCCAAGGGTTAATTACATAGTCAACAT
>CASBQR010000025.1 GCA_949127865.1 Synechococcales cyanobacterium PMM_0082 | reverse complement strand
CTCTCTACATTCGTAATTTCTATTATCTCTAACAATTCTAGTTAAGGAATGAAAATAAATAAGGTATGTAAACCAAGATAGCCAATGTCGGAAACAATTCGTTTCAATAATCTAAATGCACAAGTTGGTTAATTCTTATTCCTAACTAACTTTAGCTCTAGTTACTTCTACAGCCACACTGCCTTGAAAATTTGGAATGGGCGGGTTCTTACGCACAATTAACTGGACTTTTTGCACTTTGGGATTTGTAAGAATTTGATCGGCGATCGCTCCTGCTAGTCTTTCAATCAGGGCAAATTTCTCAGTTTGAATTAAAGTCTCAATGGTGTTAATGGCTTCACGGTAATCATAGGTATCATCAATTTGATCGCTTCTAGTGGCAGCCTCAAAATCTACCCATAGAGTTACATCCGCCTCAAACCATTGTCCTAAGACATTCTCTTCAGGTAGTAACCCAATATAGCCGTAGGCACGCACTCCTTGGAGATGAATTTTAGTGGTCATAGTTAGTTTTTGCCTTAAGATAACGTCCCAATGCCGTCAGTGAAAAATGTTGCTGATAAAGATGATACTTCAAATAAAAATGGCAGGGAAAACCTGTGCCTGTGAACTCTGCTTCGTACCAATCCCCAAGCGATCGCTGTGAAGTTACTAAATAGTTAATACCTAAATCAATCTGATTCCAATCAAATTCACCAGTTGCCTCGCCTGCTGCTATTAGTCCAATAATTGCCCATGCGGTTTGGGAAGCCGTACTTACTCCTTGCCCCTTCAGAGACGGATCATTATAGCTACGGCAGGTTTCACCCCAACCCCCGTCAGGATTTTGACAACTACCAAGCCAACTAGCACCATTTTTAATCGCTATTTGATGGGAATCCGAAGCAATTTGCCCTAGGGCTGCTAAAACACCACTTGTCCCATAAACATAATTCACACCCCAGCGTCCAAACCAACATCCTTCAGTTTCTTGTTCGGCTCTAAGATAATTTAATGCTCTGAAAATCTGCCAAGAGTTGATGGATTTATCTACTTTTTTTACTCTTTCTTGATTGGCTAAGTTTACAGATTTACGCACGTAGCCCATCATTTCTAAAACCCTAGCGGTCACATCGGCAGTATTTGGATCAATCATTGCCTTTAGATCGGCGTAGGGTAATAAGTTTAGCCAATCTTGATCATTATCTAAATCAAAGGCTGCCCAACCTCCTGCTTTACACTGCATCGTAGAAATCCAAGCTACCGCCCGAGCGATCGCTTCCCATTTTAGGTCTTCATTGGGTAATTGCACCTGACACAATGCCATTACTACTACAGCAGTATCATCCACATCGGGATAAAAGCGATTATCAAATTCAAAAGCCCATGCTCCAGGTTTACCCTGCTTATTTTTTACTGCCCAATCACCATAATCCAGAATTTGCTTCTCAATTAACCATTCCCCTGCTTTGACCAGATGGGGATTATCATTACTCATGCCCGAATCTACGAGCGATCGCATTACTAAAGCCGTATCCCACACAGGAGAAATGCAAGGTTGCACGCGATAACAATCTTCGGTTTCAATCACAAATCGATCTAATGCCGCCAGCCCTCGAACAATCACGGGATCGGATAAGTCATAATCCAGAGCCTTCAGTCCCAGCATGGAATTGAGCATAGCAGGAATAATGCCACCCCAATCGCCAGTCGCTTCTTGCCGTTCTAAAATCCACTTTTCTGATGCTTTAATCCCTTCATCCCGAAACGGAACAAAATTTAGAGATTCTCCTACCTTAAATAAATCATCTAAATTTACAAAAATATCCGTCCAATCCGAATTCCGAGGGAGTTGGTAGTTTACATTCTCAAACCCTTCACTATAGAGTTCATGCAAATTGATGGAAGGATTGATGTTGTATACAGGCTTGCGATCAAAAACAATTAAAAGTGGAACTGTGCTGCCCCTTGCCCAGCTTGACATTTCATAAATATTAAAAGGAAAAGCATCAGGTAGTAAAATTACCCACGGTGGAATTGAAGGTAGTCCTTTCCAGTCATAGCAGCCAATTAGTGCTAGATGCATTTTCGTAAAGATGCGAGTTTTACTAATGCCCCCACGGGAGATAATAAAATCCTTGGCTTTGACTAGGGCTGGATCGGCCTGAGGTACACCCAGAAGTTTCAACGCCATATATGCTTCTACAGAAGTACTGAGATCGCCACCGTCACCATAAAATAATTCCCACCCGCCGTGCGATCGCTGTTCAGTTCTCAGGTAATTTTCAACTTTATCTAGATTCCTACCCTGCTCTGAACCCCAAATTTTATGCAAAAGTACAGTTTCTGCCGTAATCGTGACATTAGACTCCAATTCTGCCCACCAAAACCCTTGAGCATCTTGCTGAGATATTAGGTATTTCTGACTTTTAGCGATCGCCTCTATAGCTGATTCTTTCAGGTCTTTATTTGATAAAGTCTGCATTGATAATCCTCAAAACCCTTAACAGTTAAGCACAAAATCTAATCATAAATTTACTAAAAAAGAGCCTAAGGGCAAAAATGCTCTCCTTAGACTCTAGGTTCATATTTATTACCTTCCTTTAATCCAAGATTTTAAGAAAGTAAAAAGAAGTTTACACAGTGGTTAAAACTTGAGGTTGTTGGAATAATTTAGCAAAATTCCGAGGAGTGCGATCGCTCCAATTACGTTTGTGGTAAGCATAACCAGCAATTAAAGGCATAGCTAGAGTCGCTTCGGAAAATACCATTTGCTCGGTGGCAATATCTACCTTACCCCAAGAATGGGCTTCTCTTAAGGTGGAACCAGATAAAGCTCCATCCCGTTCATCGGCAACTGTTACTTGCACTGCATATTTGTGCATAGCGGTTTCAAACCCTAGTAATTCCGCAGCAACCACTGTATCTTGGGCAAAGTTTTTAGGAACGCCGCCACCAATCATCAATAAACCTGAGTGCGAAGAAGCCAATTTACACTGAGTTAATTCACGGAAGTCTTTAACAGAATCAATAGTCACATGAGATTCGGGAGAATACCATTGGTGATGTACCAAACCAAAACCAGCCGAGCAATCGCTAAAGGCAGGCACAAAAATTGGCACCTGATGCTGATACGCAGCTAAAACTACAGAATGACGATTCTTGGCATTGGAATCCAAATAAGCACCCATAGCATGAATAAATTCACGGGAAGAGTGAGGACGAGGAGGTAAGGTTTCGGCAATCTCAGCGATCGTCATATCGCAAACTCGTAACTGATCTTCATCAATGTAGGTATCATAGATGCGATCAACGTGTGCCTCTCTGAGCACAGTATCATCAGCTAAAGGATCGCCCACATAGTGACGAAATCCGAGGGCTTCAAAGAAATCCTGATCAACAATATTGGCACCAGTAGACACGATCGCATCGACCATATTATTCGCAATCAAGTCATAGACAACGCCTTTTAAGCCTGCACTAAAAAGTGAACCCGCAAGGCACAAAATAATCGCACAGTCTGGATCGGCAATCATGGTGTCATAAATGCGAGCCGCGCGCCCCAGATTTCTCCCTTGAAATGCGGTTTTAGCCATAGCATCGACTAAACCGATAACATCAAAAGCTTTAATATCAATATGTTCTACGGTTTGATTGAGCAATACTTCACGTTTCATGATGGTTTTCCTATTTATAAATATCTAAGAGTTAGTGGTGATTGATAGACGGTATAAATCGGAGCGCAAGACAATGATTAAAATCATTAACTGGCAAACTTTTGTATTGAATAGTGTAAATCTACAAAAAATAGAGCCTACACAAAATACAATTACCGATTATTCGATTGGGGAAATTCTTAAAGTTTTTTCTTCTGGTTAAGAAGCGATCGACCAAGGTTGCATTTAATTTTGAGGGCAACCCTTATAGTTAACAGGTCGATCAGACCATACTGGGACCTTCACAGGTGTCATCCCAAGATAAAGCAGGATCAGACTGTCTTTTTTCATCTAACTTGATGTTTAGATGCCAGCCACAAGAAACTGTGATAATAGCTTTATTCACTTTTTATGTAACAAAAACAACAAGTCATTAGAAATAATACCACTAATTTATTAAACTTTTGCAAATAATTTTAGATCACTCATAGTGTTAGAGTATCCAGATTGAACGCTATGGCAATACTGTGAAGAAGTAGCAGAGCAGACGGAGGTGACAGTAACAGGAGGTAGTATGTATCGATTTCTGCAAAAACCCAAAATCATATTAGAAAAAAGACTTATCGCGGGTGCTCTGTAATGAGAATTGCTGGTTTTTTGGTCAAACTCTATACAAGCACAAAAACATACTGTACTATTAGAAAAGTCTTGAAATCTAATCCTCAGTAGCTCAGTGGTAGAGCAGTCGACTGTTAATCGACTGGTCGCTGGTTCGAATCCAGCCTGGGGAGTTTTATACCTAGAAAATATTTCCAAAACCTTGAATTAAGTTCTACCTATTGTCTAAGCGGAGGTATTAGTTAAAGGAATTGAGCGATCGCCTTGTTCTAAGCGCAGAATCAGATGAGATTCTATATTCATTCATGCAAACACCTTAGAGGGTGATGTTATCTAAGAAATTTTCTAAATCGGCAAGGTTACCTGCATAAGTAGCAATGCGCTTATCATAGCCTTTGAGGTTAACTAAATGTTGCTTAAAAGGTAAGAGCAAGTGAGCATTAGGTATAAATTCATGGGTTTTTTGCCCTAAGGCGATATCAACATTTAGTTCTTTAGTTATGGATTCTAGTCTAAAAGCGGTATTTACCGTGTCGCCTAAAGCCGTATAGTCAGCTAGGCTACTAGTCCCCATTTGTCCCACCATGGCATATCCAGTATTCATTCCCGCTCCCACTCGCAGGGTAAACGGCAGCTTGAATTTGACATTCAGATTATTACTCATAATAAATAACTCGCGCAGCGCTGAAAATGTTTGGAGCATCTGCTGACTAACGGAGTTACTTACTGGGTTACTATTTTCTTCAGGATTATGAATCCAGATTGACATCATGGCATCCCCAATGTACTTGGTTACCGAGCTTCCGTAGTTGGAGACTATTTGCCCCCCATGGTTAAACCAAGTCCCAATCATCTGCGAAAGTACGCTCTCATCTAGCTCTCGTGTGAGGCGGGTATAGTTACGAATGTCAACTACGAGGACGGTGATTAAACGCCTCTTATGTAGCATTGCTGTATCAATTTTACTGGTGGTGCTGTCTTCTAATTGACTAGTTATTAGGGCTGGACAAAAAAATTCAATACTACAGTTGCCAAGAGTAATGCGATCGCCAGTTTTTAAAGCTGTGGGTATAGTTACTCGGACGGAGTTAAGGAATGAACCATTACTACTGCCTAAATCGATCAGCATAAATTCTTGTCCGAATAGCTGAATCATCAGATGGTAGCGAGATGAAGACCGATCAGGTAGGCAGATATCATTATCTTTGCCTCTACCAATTTTCCAAGAAGCTTGATTAACTAAAGGTAATTTTTTAACCCCTAGGGGAGTTGTGATTGAAATATAAGGAGAAATGGCTAATTCTTGAATTGTTTGCATTTCCTTGGCTATTGACCAAATCACCTAATATTGCAATATATAACTCTAATTAGCAATAGGCTTTACCACATAAATAGCAAAGATAAATAGATTGCTCTAGCTGAGGCAAACAAATAAGGCAAATAATCCATCCACAAAAATTGTGCTTAATAAAGCTCCTGCAAATGTCCATTTATGAAACTGTGGCGATCGCATAGCTAGAAATCCAACCAGACTAATAGATACAGCTAATATCACTGCGGAACTACTACCCCAAGGGGTTTGCAAATGAACTACAGCATCTTGCAGTATTGGTTGCATTGCCGTTAAGTTTCCCTCTAGTTGCATAATTGCTTTCCAGTGGGGAATTAAATTATTTAAGTAGAAATAAAGATCTGTAACTGCTGTGCCTAAGAGCGAAGATAGATAAAACCAAGCTCCGATCCGATAGTTATCCTGCCTTAATGCCCATATTGCCCAAGGTAGAGCGATCGCCTCAATGGGGAGATGCCAAAGAGGTTCAAACCGTAGCCAGCCCCAATAAGCTGTGCCACAGAGCCAACTTAGGCTAAATCCCCAGATTAAACTGCCATATCTTTGATAATTAGAATTACCTGCGGCAATTAGCACTTGAGCAATTCCCAACCAACCCACTGTTAAAATTAGGCTTAGCCACGGAGCTTGCCTGACCAGTGGAGCTTGAAAAAATACGGGAATAGAGACCAAAAAAGCTGATGCTAGGCATAAATTAATATGCTTAGACCAAACTTGCCAGTCAATCCCTAGCTGATTTTCTCTAAGATGAAACTTTAACTGAGTAATATAAAAAAACAAGGCACTAAAAAATTTATTTATTAATAACAAATATATTACTAAATCTTACGAAACATTACGAAATAATTTATGACCCATCATATTGCCGTGGAATTTCCGCCAGAACTTTTTCAAAATAATATTCACACTAATATTCAAACAGAGAGGCTTGACAGCTACCTAGCCCAGAAATTAGAGGATATTTCCCGATCGCAGATTCAAAAACTAATTCAACAGGGTTGTGTCCAAATTAATGAATGGGTATGTACTGAGAAAAAAACCGTTGTTAAAGTCGGCGATCGCCTTATTTTAGAAATTCCTGAAATCCAGCCTCTTGACCTCGAACCTCAGGCTATGGCATTGGACATTCTTTATGAGGATGAATATTTATTAGTAATTAATAAACCCGTAGGCTTAGTGGTTCATCCTGCCCCCGGACATAGCGATCGCACTTTAGTAAATGCTCTACTCGCCCATTGCACCAATCTTTCTGGCATTAATGGTATCCAGCGTCCAGGTATAGTCCATCGCCTTGATAAAGATACGAGTGGAGCGATCGTTGTGGCAAAAACTGATCTAGCGCACCAAGGTTTACAGGCACAAATTCAAGCAAAAACGGCAAGGCGGGAATATTTGGGAATTGTGAATGGTGCGCCTAAAACCCTCTCTGGTACTATCAATGCAGCTATAGGCAGACATAAAACCGATCGCAAAAAAATGGCGGTAATAGAAAACGGACGATCAGCAATTACACACTGGGAAGTCCAAGAGCGATTAGGTAATTACACTTTAGTTAAATTTGATCTGGAAACTGGTAGAACCCATCAAATTCGAGTTCATGCGGCTTATATTGGTCATGCGATCGCTGGTGATCCAATTTATGGACGTATCATTAGTCAATTAAAAGGACAAGCTCTCCATGCGTGGCGACTGAGTTTTATTCATCCTATTTCTGGAGTGCCGATTGTGGCGATCGCACCTCTAAACCTAGCATTTAATAAATTTCTAACTCAACTCCGTAAATTTTCCTAATCTTAATTCTTTCTTCACTCAAAATTTGACAAGATCTTCCCTAAAAGCACAAATTAATAATGTCTGTGGCTCTAGTGATCTTAATCCTCTGATATTTGATCTGAGATAGAAGATGTTTGGCTCCTGTGAGGATATGAGTTGCCGAGCCAAGGACAGCACACTCAATTACCATATCGGCATCTCGAGCATTCGGCACAGATTTAAGTGTTCCAGAAATTTTAATAAGTAGTTTCAAGAGCTTATCGAGAGTTCGATTAAGTTTAAAGAAAAAGATACATCTAAACAATACAAAGAGCATTTTAAGCCTAAGTTGCTGAAAGCTTTGCAGAGAGTGGTTAAGGAGTCAATTCCTAATGATCCTTTTAGCAAAGATTTTGAGCTTAGAGGGGATCTAAGTGAATATAGACGGGTAAAGTGGATTGGTATTTTTGATCGTTATAGATTATTTTTTAGGATTGATGTAGAGTAGAATTCGATTGTGATTCTTTGGTTGGGATATCCAAGGAATGAGGGTGGGAAGAATGATTGTTACAGAGTATTTGGGAAGATGGTTGAGAAGGACAATTTTCCTTCTGATGTTGAGCACTTGATCGAAGAGTCTAGCCTTTTTTAGTTTTGCTTATTGAAGCAAATT
This sequence comes from Synechococcales cyanobacterium PMM_0082, assembly GCA_949127865.1. Classification (GTDB taxonomy): domain Bacteria; phylum Cyanobacteriota; class Cyanobacteriia; order Pseudanabaenales; family Pseudanabaenaceae; genus PCC-7502. The sequence goes on along the minus strand of CASBQR010000025.1, from coordinate 7,755 downwards.
GGTTCCGAATCTAGTTGACTAGTCTATCAGGAACAAAAATCTGTTCAGCGATCGCCCGTTTTCAATATCAAGCCAAATATCAATCAGAAGGCGATCGTACTAACGCAGTAAAGCGATAAAACCAGCTTGCTCAAAATGTTTATCGTATGCCAAAGCTTCTAGAATGTTTTGCTGTTGCATGATGCAGAATGATGAACAATCGGTGTGGCTCCATGCTTGATCGGGACGCTGTTTGTAGAAAGTGAGTGCTTGTTGAAAAATACTTTCAGTTTGAGGAATGATTGTAACTGCGGGATTCTCTTGTAGACTTTCAATCAAGTTTGCGGCAGCGTATCTTAGAAAATTCCCACGTTTAGAAACATGATTAAGAATTTCTGTAAGCACCATCTGGCTGGTGTAAATTTGCGCTTGAGTTAATATGATGCTTACATTTATAGCTTTGGGGTGAAGTGTGTCTTGAGGGTCGAGTAATGCGATCCAGTATCCTGTGTCAGCAAAAACTGATTTCATTCTTCAACCTTTGGAGAACCATAAAGGTAATGATCGTGGTTGATTGAGCCATCATGAGGAATTTTGTCCCATTCTTCATTGGGAACTTGGGCTTGAATTGCTTTGATACTCTCTAACAGGTCGAGAATCCCGTTTGTTTTTGGCGCAATCGCCTGATTATTTGCTTTAGCTTGCTGACGCTGTTTGACAAATAGACAAAAGTCAAGAATCTCTTCAACTAATGATTCGGGGGCTTGTTCGAGTTCTTTGCTAAGTTGCTCTCTGACTGTCATTTGACTATCCTCCAATTATAATTATTACTCTAAATAGTAAACGATTCTATATTTATCTATATCTACTTTGTGATAAGGATAGCTTTTTAGGTGCTTAAATTGCGATCGCCCGTTTTCAATATCAAGCCAAATATCAATCAGAAGGCGATCGCCTATCATTACCGCTAAAGTGTATCAATGTGTGATCGCTTATTGCCCACTAGCTAACTTTGTAAGGGGTGCAATAAATTCATCACCATTTGGTAAGTCTACAATTTCATACTGAGGTTCTGGATCGCGAAATTCAATCAAGAGAGATTTAAAATTCTGGTCAATTGCGATTTCTTCCATAAATTCATTACCAGCGGAAGGCTTCTAGGTTATCGTTCTTTATAAATTAGCTATGCCCGATTTGATAATCGTATCCGATGGGCAGGATGTTGCGTTTTTTAATTTGCTTTGAGTGAGGAGGTGATCTCGTTCACCTTCGGTAAAGGTGAAGTGCGGAAGCTAAATTGCATCAACGTATTAGTCAAAAGATAATCTTGTCAGAGAGCATGATTTAATTAATAACAAATTTAATAAACCCATTGAGTGAAAATTATTAAGGTTGCGAAATCATGGATGACGTAAAAATAACTATCAAAAATTATCGTTGTTTTTCCGATACTAAACCTGCTCAATTCATTCTTAAAAATGGGTTAACTTCATTTATTGGAGTTAATAACGCGGGTAAATCTTCACTACTTAAGTTTTTTTATGAATTCCGCAATTTGTTTTCTACTGGTATTACAAGCGATGTTATAGATAAATCCAGATCATGTGGGCTTACATTACCATCAGAAGTTAGAGATTCTCAAGAAATATTTTGCAATGGTAATGATAGACCATTAAGTATTGAAATTGATTTGTTACATTGCATAGTTCTAGAAACTAATTATCCAGCCATTAGAAAGATAAAAATTATTGTCTTTAGGAAAGCTAACTCTTACTACATTGAACTCTATTCTGACAATGGCATAATAAATATAGATCGTTCTAATAGTTCTGACAGTAATTCTACATTAGTTGTTGCAGGTGATTATTTGTCTGGTAATGTTGCATGTTTTGACATTTCACATATCATTAAAATCATAGACTCCTTAAAAAGCACTTTTTACATAGGTGCATTCCGTAATGCGATCAATCCATTTAATTCAAGTGACCTAGCTCAGCAAAGGACTATTCAGGAATGGCATAGTCGGTATTATGACATTAATATAGGAGCACAACTGATTCAATCTTGGAAAGAATATAAACTTGGTATAAATAGACAAAGTAGACAGGAAGCTATTGAACTTACAAAACAAATTTGTAGGATTTTTAGGTTTAATTCATTAGATATTTTAACTTCTGCGAATGAACGTGACTTTCTATTTATAATTGACGAACAAAGCTATAACCTATCAGATATAGGATCTGGTATTGCACAATTTTTTGTGGTTTTAGCAAATATTGCTATCAAGCAACCATCTTTTATCTTGATTGATGAACCTGAAATTAATCTCCACCCTTCACTTCAACTTGAATTCTTGAATATACTTGAGAGTTATGCTTCTAATGGAGTTTTATATGCAACTCATAGTGTTGGTCTTGCTAGACATGCTGATCAAGTTTATAGCGTCTTTAAAGAAGATAATATCAGTAATATTCGTGAATTTGAAAAGCGCTCACCTCTATCTGAATTACTAGGTGAACTAAGTTATTCCGCTTACAGAGAAATTGGATTTAAAAAAGTTTTACTTGTAGAAGGGCGCACTGAGATAAAAGTCATGCAACAGTTTTTACGCAAATATGATCGAGATCATGAGTTTTTTATTGTTTCTCTTGGAGGTAGCCAGTACATTTGTGGACATTCTGAAGATGAGCTTAGAGAATTCATGAGAACTTCTGATAAAATTTTTGCCATCATAGATAGTGAAAAGACAGCAGAAGATCAAAACCTAGATTCCAGTAGACAAGCATTTGTTAATATTTGCAATAATTTCAGCATTGATTGTCACATTCTAGAGCATCGAGCAACAGATAATTATTTCCCTGACATTGTAATTAAACAGGTGAAAGGTCAAAATTTTCAAGCACTTACTCCCTATCAAAAATTAGGTGAGACAACTCAAGGTATACAACATTGGGCTAAATCAGAAAACTGGCGCTTTGCTCAAGCAATGACTAAAGAACAATTAGAGGAGACCGATCTTGGAATTTTTATAAAAAGAATTTGTCAGATTAATGATTAATTTTTTTTAATATTCGTTCGGTTCTTATAATGGTGAATAGTTTTTGTTAGAGATTGAGAGATGTGGCGATCTATTTGTCAGCCCATAAATCTACACAAGTGAACTTTTTTAGGATTTTGCGAACTATTTGTTAAGTAATGCGATCGCTGACTTTGTTAGAGATTGAGAGATATTGCGATCGCGATGTAACTCAGGGTGAAGATGCCTCCAGAATTCGGGTGCAGCCTTTACCGAATATTTTGCCTTAGCCCGTAATTTAGCCCTCAATTTATATCGTGACTATGAGTTTGATAATATGGCACAAGCTCAACGTAGGGCTGGGCAAGGCTTAAAGTTACTCAAATCTCTCTTTAGAATGAAATAACCCTGCTTAAGAAAGGCTTTATTTGATGCTTTTCTGGGCTGAAGTTTCTGATTTTCCATGAAATAGATTTACTGTCATGTTGAACTTTCGATTAAACGACTAACCAATATTAATCAAGCAGCCTAAAACACTACTTATTGTAAGTCCAAATCCTGCCAACGGAGATTTAGAGAACTAATTACTACGCTAATTGAACTTAGAGCCATTGCTAAACCAGCGATCGCAAGATTCATAGAAATACCAAAGTTTGAAAGTAAACTTGCGGCGATTTTTAAGTTTGAGATATTGAAAACCTACCGTCTTCTGCTAGGGCTACGAGTACGAGAGCTACCAAAATTATTTCTAGAAGGCTGGCGATAGCTAGGGCGGTTACTACGTCGTAGGGTATTTGTCCCATAACCTAATCCTGTGGGGCGATCGCTCGATCTAATCCCTGTATTTCGGCGTGGCGTAGAAGTAGTCGGCGTTCTAAGATTGCGTGTACTGCGTATAGTTTGGCGATTACGAACTGCGGCAGGAGGCGCATTGTAGCGTTGTTGATAAATAGTCACCGACTGATTATAGGTTCTACCATAACCACCATAACCAAAAATGCCACCAGATTGATAAATAGGTGGGACATAGTATTGAGGTCTAAACAGCAAGCTGCCGATCGCCTGACCTGCTAATGCACCTGCAAACGGTGACCAAAAACTAGATTCTTGGCGCACGACAACCCGTTCTGTTTGTCCTGTTTGGGGATTAGGTTGCTCTTCAGTTATATTATGCACATAGTCGATTTTAAAATCTTTTTCAATGTGCATCGAAGCCTGATTGTTCTCTAGTTTTAGGTAGTTTTTCTGTCCCTTTGAGATTTCTTCATCGGTAAGTTGTGCCATCTGTAGGTCTGTCGTGCGATAAGCAGCGGAATCACCGGGCTTTGTATTTAACAGCATAACAGTGTACTCACCATCGGCATCGTTATAAGTAGCTTGCTGTAGGGGATATTGCCCATCACTTAAACGATTTTGGACAGTAGTTGCCGTCCGAGTAGGAGGATTTGGTGATGAACTAATTTGAGTGGGACTGACTCCGCAGGAAACAGTCGTTACAGTTAAAGTCAAAACCATCATATAGATCAAAAATCGACGGAACATATTCATAATAGAAAAGAGTTAAAAATTATTGATAACAGATTCAAAAAGGGATGATTTTAAGCGCAATATAAAAATATGCGATCGCCATGCTCCAAGGTCAGATACATTACAACGGAATCAACTCTGGGAAATGGCTCAATAGCTGATCTGCGGTCAATTCATCTCCTAACTGGGCTGGAGAAAAGTGAACCTGAACGGCACGCAGTCGGTCTTGATAATGCAAATTTATCAATGCCTTCAGAGCAGTTTTTAGAGCATTTATATCAGAAAGGTCAGTTTCCAATTCAGGTACGTTGTCTTCATAGGCAACAGTCAACATCACAATCAGGTTTTGCGTGATTGATACAGATAAAACGTCGTTAGATGACTCCAAGCCTTCCACTTCAACACCACTAAGGTAGCGCTGTGCAGAATCGGTAAATAATTCTTCAACATAGTCACCAGCTTCACCCTCATCACTAAAAATATCTCCTTCGTTTGCCACTGACTGCCAATAAATGTCATACTGCAGCAAGCTTTGACAAATTTCTGCCAATCCTTCACCAAAAATCTGAATATCTCCATCTGCTTCAATGGCATCACGTGCAGAACTATTTAAGACACCTAATAACGGAGCCACTTCTTTACCAGCCAAGTGCAGAAATAGGCGAAAAACCACAAAGCGAGTTTTACCTATCATTCGATTAAAGCGATCGCCTAACGAACTCATTCCGACTACCTCTAACCAGTTAAGTCATTACATACCGTATATTCCTACTTTAGATCGCACTGTCAAACTATCTTTAGGGTGATATCGTAAATTCATAAGTGGGAAGGAAAGCTATAGATCGAAAAATTAGTGACACTATAAAACCTAGCATCAAGATTCCTTGTAATATTCTTTAAGATCAAATTCAGACATTCATGGGCTTTTAGCGTGATTTTCCCAACGTAAACTGAGAGAACTAATTACAACACTGATCGAACTTAGAGCCATTGCTAAACCAGCGATCGCAGGATTCATGGAAATACCAAAGCTTGGGTAGAGGACACCTGCGGCGATCGGGATGCTGAGGGTATTGTAGGCAAAAGCCCAGAACAGATTTTGGCGGATTTTACCAAAAGTAGCTCGACTGAGTTTGATTGCCGCTAAGACATCAGTAATATTATTTCGCATCAGCACAATATCCGCCGTTTCCATTGCCACATCGGTTCCAGATTGTAAAGCAATTCCCACTTCTGCTTGAGCTAGGGCAGGAGCATCATTTACGCCATCACCCACCATTGCCACTTTATAGCCCTGACTTTGTAACTGCGCGATCGCCTGTGCCTTACCATCAGGTTTAACTTGGGCAATAACTCGATCAGGACTGATATTTAGCATTTGGGCAATAACTTGGGCTGTTTCGGGGCGATCGCCTGTAAGCATCCATACTTGTAATCCCAAATCTTGTAGGGACTTAATAACTTGTGTAGCTTCAGGCTTAATCGGGTCTTGGATCGCAATAATCCCCATAAATTCATTATTAATCGCTACAAATACGGGAGTTTTTCCCTGCTTACCCAAATTTCTAGCAGTTTCTAGCCACTGATCGGGAATATTTACTTGGCGATCTCTTAACCAATCTTGATTACCGACCACAACTAACCGATTTCCGACTTTAGCTTCTACGCCTGCGCCCGTTTCGGAAATATTGGCTGGTTCGATAACTAAGGAATCCATTGCCAGAGCCTTCGCAATAATTGCCGCCCCTAAAATATGATTGGCTCCCGTTTCGGCACTAGCAGCAGCTTGAATTAAATTCGCTTCACCATTAATTGAATCTTTAATTGCTAATATATCTGTAACTTCAGGCTGCCCAAGGGTTAAAGTCCCTGTTTTATCAAAGGCGATCGCACTTAAATCATAAATTTTCTCTAAGCTAGCACCACCTTTAATCAAAATTCCCTGCTCTGCACCCATGCCTGTCCCGACCATAATCGCACTGGGAGTAGCCAAGCCCAAGGCACAGGGGCAAGCCACTACTAAAACTGTAATCGCATTTTTGAGGCTAAATAAAATTTCTGCCTGTAATACTCCCCACCATATTAAAAAAGTTAGAGAAGCGATCGCCATCACGCCGTAGGTAAAATAGCCCGCTACGGTATCCGCTAAATGTTGAATTGGCGCTTTATTTGCTTGAGCCGACTCCACCAAAGCCACAATTCTCGCTAAAGTAGTATGCTCTGCGGTTTGCATAACTTCGATTGTCATGACTCCAGATAGATTTAACGTTGCCCCTGTGACCCTAGATTTTTCGTGCTTGACCACAGGCATAGACTCACCTGTCAGCATGGACTCATCCACCGTGGAAACACCAGAAATAACTGCGCCATCAATGGGAATCTTTTCTCCGGGTAAAACTAAAAGGCGATCGCCTATTTGCAAATCCTCAACCGCCGTCTGTACCTGTAATTCACCCATAATTACCCGTGCCATTTGGGGTTGCAAGCTCATGAGCGTCCGAATTGACTTGGATGCCTTGTCTGTAGCGGAAGCCAGTAGCGATCGCCCTAATAATACAAATCCCAATAGCATTACAGGTTCTTCAAAAAAGCAGTGCCATCCTAACTCTGGCTTAGCTAAGGCAACCACACTGGCAACATAAGAGGAAATTACGCCCAAACTGACTAAGGAATTCATATTCGGCGCACGATACCACAGCCCCCTAAACCCATCTCGCCAAATATCCCAACCTGATGTAATTAAAGCTACTGTAGCGATCGCCCCGTGGGTAGACATATCACTCAAAATACTCATTGAGGTTAAATGCCCAATAATTGCCAAGACAATTAAGCTAACTGCTAGTAAAAGTTCAAATTTAATTGAGGTTGGTTTTGGAATATTTACATTGTTAAAATCTCTACGTTGAATTGGCTCCAGCGTAAATCCCAGTTGGGCGATCGCTTTGGTGGCATCATTAATAACTAGGTCTTGGTCAAGTTCGGAGTCGTAGGCGATCGCCGCCCGCTCTGTTAATAAATTTACACTAGCCGCCTTCACCCCAGCACAAGCTAATAACCGCTTTTCCACTGCCGCCACACAACCTGCACACTTCATGCCTTTGACCGACATAGAGACTTGAGCAACACTAGTTAAGGACAGAGTATTAGTCATGATTGGGAGCTAGTTAAAATTTCTATAGATACACTTTATCCTACAGATATAAAACCCTAAGGGTTTGAGTCCTGATAATATT
>CASBQR010000024.1 GCA_949127865.1 Synechococcales cyanobacterium PMM_0082 | reverse complement strand
CCAATTTTTTATAAAGCTCTAATAACTCTTGATCGGAGTTTGAGTTTTTTAGCCTAGTTTGCACTTCATTCAGTGGAGTAGTTCTTTGAGCTAAGACTGCTCCAGCTTGAACGTCATTACGATTTCTCAGTCGCCAAGTATTAGCTAACCCCAGAGGCAACATGGCAAAGTAGAGAATCGCAAAAACTAGACAGAGCCAAGATAAACCCTTTAAAAGTGGTAACTCCAGCCTCAGGCGATAGGTATCCTCTCCAAAAAAAATCATCGCAAAGGCAATTAATACCCAACCTGAAGACTCCACTAATCTACCGATAGTTTGAAATTCCCACGCAGGGTCAGTAAATTTAGGTGGGATAAAAGTAGCGATAAAATCAAATAGCCACAATACTAATAGCCCATATCCGACCAAGCGAATAATATTTGTTGAGACTCTTACGTTACTTTCTGAGATATTCAAAATCTTATTCCCTCTTCTAATTAATCTGTGATATCAAATATTCAGACAAGACAAGTATAGAATCAGCGTGGTAGTCTTGATTAAGATTTATCAATTATTAATTTACTAATTTACTATGCTTCGCCTTGAACACATTCAAAAGATTTACCCCACAGGTGAGGTGCTTAAAGACGTTAATTGGGAAGTTAGAACGGGCGATCGCATTGGTTTAGTAGGTGTAAATGGCGCAGGTAAGTCCACCCAATTAAAGATTATTGCTGGGGAAGTTGAACCCACCTCTGGACAAATAGTTAGACCTAGTAGCCTCAAAATTGCCTATTTGACCCAAGAATTTGAAGTTGATCCGACCCGCACCGTCAAAAGTGAGTTTTGGCAAGTCTTTAATGAAGTTAACGAAATTCAAGCAGAATTGGCAAAAGTCCATAAACAGATGGAAGCACTCACTGAAAATGATGACTTTGAGCAGCTTCTCAAGCAGATGGATCGCTTACAACGCCGCTTTGAAGCATTAAATGGCTATGAACTGGAAAGCTCCATTGATAAAATTATGCCTGAATTAGGTTTTGTTCAAGAAGATAGCGATCGCACCGTAGATCAATTTAGTGGTGGTTGGCAGATGCGAATGAGTTTAGGCAAAATCCTATTACAAACCCCTGATGTGCTGCTATTAGATGAGCCTACTAACCATTTAGATTTAGAAACAATTGAATGGCTAGAAAAATATCTAAGAAGCTTGAAAACGCCGATGGTAATTGTTTCCCACGATCGCGAGTTTCTAGATCGTCTATGTACAACCATTGTCGAAACAGAACGGGGCGTATCGCAAACCTATTTGGGTAATTACTCTTCCTACTTAGCCCAAAAAGCTGAGGCACAGGAAGCCCAGATGAATGCCTTTGAACGCCAGCAGAAATATTTAGATAAGCAACAAACTTTCGTAGATCGGTTTAGAGCCAGCGCCACTCGGAGCACTCAGGCAAAGAGCCGAGAGAAACAACTAGATAAAATTGAACGGATTGAAGCTCCCGATAGTGAAATGAGGGCTTTAAGATTTAGATTCCCACCCGTTGCCCGCACAGGTAGGGTTACAGCCGAAATCCGAGATTTAACCCATGCCTACGGTGACAAGATTTTATTTATCGGTAGCAATTTAGAAATTGAACGAGGCGATCGCATTGCTTTTGTTGGTCCCAATGGTGCGGGAAAATCAACTTTACTTAAAATGATTATGGGATTAGAAGCCTATAACGAAGGCATTATTGAACTAGGACACAATGTTCTACCCGGCTACTTTGAGCAGAACCAAGCGGAGGCACTGGATTTACATAAAACCGTGATCTCAACCATTCATGACGATTTCCCCAAAATGACCACCGAAGAAGTGCGGGGTTTATTAGGTAGATTTTTATTTAGTGGCGATACGGTATTTAAAAAAGTTAGAGATATTAGCGGTGGCGAAAAAGCAAGATTAGCGCTGGCAAAAATGTTGATGCAGCCTGTAAATTTCTTAATATTAGATGAGCCCACCAATCACCTAGACATTCCTGCCAAAGAAATGTTAGAGGATGCGCTGAAAGAGTATGAAGGCTCTGTTGTGATTGTTTCCCACGATCGCTATTTTATTTCCCAAGTTGCCACCAAAATTGTCGAGGTCAGAGATTGCGAACTCAGGATATATGCGGGGAACTATGATTATTATTTATCCAAAATCGATGAAGAACAAAGAGAAGCTCAACACGCCGCCGAAATGAAAGTAAAAGTAGAAAGAGATGCGGTGAAGAAAGAAAAACAAAAAGCCAAAGCTAAGAAGTAGGCTGGACAATCTTAAAGATGCAATTGACTGAGGTTAGCTCAAATAGCTCTGTAACCTGACTGGATATCGAGCATAATGCCATCTCTCCACCCACCTCTCTGATTTTTCTGAGGCTCGTAATCAGGCACATTACTTAAACCTGAGCTATCCATTTGCATGACATTTTTAAGATTAATCAGCAGAACCAAGGGTTTTTGGGCAATTACAGATTAAATGTATCGCACGATACGAATGGACTTAGGTGGTAAGGATATCGGAGTTTAATTTTTTTACAAGCTAATGTCAGTATTATGGGCTGCCAAAAAATCGATTGCCCCATCAATTAAATCTAACCCTTCTTGTAAATTTTGAATTAAGCATAGTTTTCCCCGCAAAGTTGCAGCACCACTAAAGCCTTTGCAATACCAAGTCATGTGTTTTCTGGCTTGACGAATACCGCGATCGCCTTTGTACTCATGTAAACCAATTAAATGCTCACGGGCAACTTGCAAACATTCTAAGGGCGAGGGTTTAGGCTTATGTTCCCCTGTTTTGAGATAGTGATCGACTTCTCCGACTAAAAAAGGATAGCCCATCGTCCCACGGGAACACATAACCCCATCGGCTCCTGTTGCCTCCAGACAAGCGATCGCCGCTTCTGCCGAAAAAATATCCCCATTGGCAATCACAGGAATAGTCAGAATCTCTTTAACTTTACGAATCCATTCCCATTTAGCTGCACCGTTATAACCTTGCGCCCTTGTCCGACCGTGGACAGTAATCATCTTGGCACCTGCACCTTCCATGCGTTTGGCAAAATCCAAAATATTAATCTCCGACTCACACCAACCAATACGAGTTTTAACGGTTACAGGTACATCCACAGCATTAACCACCGATCGCACAATTTCCTCGGCAATTTCAGGCTGACGTAAAAGTGAGGAACCTCCACCATTTTTGGTGATTTTATTTACAGGACAACCCATATTAATATCTACGGTATCTGCCCCTTCGCTAACGGCTCGTTGGGCGGCTTCGGCTAAAAAGTTAGGACGACAGTCAAATAATTGAATACTAATCGGTGTTTCCGATCGCTCAATTTCCATAATTTTGGGCAGCTCGTTCACGTAGTGCAACCCTGTAGCATTAACCATTTCCGTATAGGTCATGGAATCGGGGGCATAGTTGCGAACTAATCGCCGAAATACTAAATCAGTTACCCCCGACAGTGGCGACTGAAATACTCGGCTTTTTAACTCAAAATCTCCTATTTTTAAAGGTGGAGATAATCTTTCTTTTAGAGTTTGTTGATTAGTTCCCAACATTTTTCTGCAAACTTAACTGTTTTGGCTTCTATATTGATCAATCATACTCTTAGGGAGTTTTAATCAGACTCTACTCCCAATAACTCTAGTTAAGCCATTACTAGTTCAGGACGCTTGCTATTACGGATATCAAAAATCGCCTTTGCATAGTCCTTAGATTTAAACACCGCCGATCCAGCGACGATCGCATTGGCACCCGCCTCTAAAACTTGCCAAGTATTACTAGCTTTTAGCCCACCATCTACTTCAATCCAAGGATCTAGTCCTTTTTCGTCACACATTTGGCGGAGTTCACGAATTTTAGGCACAACTTCGGGAATAAAGCTTTGTCCCCCAAATCCTGGGTTAACGCTCATAATTAAAACTAAATCACACAACTCTAAGGAATATTTAATTAAATCAAGGGAGCTACCAGGATTTAATACTACTCCAGCCAATTTTCCTAGTTCTTTAATTTGCCCTAAGGTGCGATGTAAATGGGGAGAAGCATTATGCTCAGCATGGATATAAATATGATCGGCTCCAGCCTTAGCAAAATCTGCCACATACTTCTCAGGCTCTACAATCATTAAATGCACATCTAAGGGCTTGGTGGTTATAGGACGAATGGCTTCTACTACTAATGGACCAATTGTAATGTTAGGCACAAACCGACCATCCATAACATCTATATGAATCCAATCGGCACCAGCCGCATCAATTGCTCGAATTTCATCACCTAAGCGACTAAAGTCAGCAGATAAAATTGAGGGAGCAATAACAGTTGATTTGTGTCCCATAGCTTTAAGTAGTTATTAAGTAGTAGTGAAAATTACATTTTTTTAATATTACCACTAGCCAAGAAATTTTTTGTTTTACTCTTTATCTTCCTCATTAGTTCTAATAATGCTGATTTTGTAGGGGTTTTACTAATACTATGGAGAAAATTACCAATTTTTATTGAAAGGTAGGAGGGAATACAAATTTCACTATAAAATCAAACTTGAATCTCTTAGGATCAAAAATTAAGCTAAGAACATTAATCATCGGCTAAAGATCTAAATTTCGCCTTTTTATCAAACTAACTTCCAAAAATCATTACAGTCTAACCATGGCAACAATTAACGACAATTATCTAAAACTTAAAGCTGGTTATCTTTTTCCTGAAATTGCAAGGAGAGTTAATGCCTTTGCTCAAGCTCATCCCGAGGCTGCCATCATTAAATTAGGAATTGGCGATGTTACCGAACCTTTACCTACTGCTTGTTGTGAGGCGATGACTAAAGCTGTGGTTGATATGGGCGATCGCTCTACATTTCAAGGTTACGGACCAGAACAGGGCTATGCTTGGCTCAGGGAAAAAATTGCTAAATTTGATTTTCAGGCAAGGGGATGTGATATTGATGCTTCTGAAATTTTTGTATCCGATGGCTCTAAATGCGATTCGGGTAATATTTTAGATATTTTTGGCGATCGCAACTCTATTGCGGTAACTGATCCTGTGTATCCTGTGTACGTAGATACCAATGTCATGGCGGGACATACGGGCGAAGTGAATGCCAAGGGTGAATACGAAGGGTTTGTTTATCTGCCCATCAGTGCTGAGAATAACTTCACTGCGGAAATTCCTAAGGAGAAGGTGGATTTAATCTATCTCTGTTTTCCCAATAATCCTACGGGTTCTACGGCGACTAAAGCCCATTTACAGGCTTGGGTTGATTATGCTCTATCCCACGGTTCCATTATTTTCTTTGATGCCGCCTACGAAGCATTTATTACCGATCCTGATTTACCCCATTCGATTTATGAAATTGTAGGAGCGAAAAACTGTGCAATCGAGTTTAGATCTTTCTCGAAAAATGCTGGATTTACGGGAACCCGTTGTGCTTTTACCGTTGTCCCCAAAACTCTAACGGCAAAGGCGGCTGATGGTAGTGATGTGGAGCTATGGAAACTATGGAATCGGCGACAGTCCACAAAATTTAATGGAGTTTCCTATATTGTGCAACGGGGAGCTGAGGCAGTTTATAGTTCCGAAGGACAAGCGCAAATTAAGGCTCTAGTAGAGTTTTATTTAGAAAATGCCAAAATTATTCGCCAGAAATTAATAGCAGCAGGTGTTGCCGTCTACGGTGGGGTAAATGCGCCCTACGTTTGGGTAAAAACTCCCAATGGCTTATCTAGTTGGGATTTCTTTGATCAGCTATTACAGGGTTGCCATGTAGTCTGTACGCCTGGTTCAGGTTTTGGGGCGGCTGGAGAAGGTTATGTGCGGATTTCGGCGTTTAACAGTAGGAAAAATGTAGAAGAAGCAATGGCACGAATCACCGATAAATTGAGCTAAATTCTAGAGCAAATTACGATCAAACGTGTCATAGATAGAAAGATCAAAACAAATATGGGGAACCTCGCTCTGCGTTTCTGTTTTGTGACGGACTTGAAACCAAAAGTGCTGTAACTCCAACTTAGGAAGCTTCTATCAATCTAAGATAATCAGGATTGCAGAACGAAGCTTCTTGGCAAGATTGGGATTAATACATGATGTTTTTGCAAATTATTATGCAAAGATTTAATTAATTTTGGGGGTTTCGTGATCTAAATCACTTAAATTTTTTGGCTTTGACTATAAATGGTATTAGAGATTAAAACAATCTAGATCAATCGATCAATTGCATAACGTCAAATTTGCAGCTATTAGCCTCATGCTCAACTTTACGCCCGTAATTCTAAGTTCTCAGGTATCTATAAGTGAAGCGATCACTCAAATCGGGATAAATAATCAAACCTATGCTGTAGTCATAAGTCGAGATTCAGGTGCGATTTTAGGTATTCTGACAGAAACTGCCATATTAAGGGCAATTACAAAATTTCCGAATTGGCAAGAGCAAGCGATCGCCCAGATCACTGTCCCTAATCAACTGCTCTTAACTGAAATTCCTGAACAACTAGATCAAACCCTTGAGCTATTGCAACAGATGCATCTGAGCCATGTAGTCGTGACCAAGCCAAATTTTATAGGAGTAATTAGCGAAGTCGATTTACTTAAACATATTCTTTGCGATCGCACTCAAACAACGGCAGCTATGGAAAAGCATAATCTCGCTTTAGAAGTACAGGTGAGCGATCGCGCCAAATCCCTAAGACATATTAATCAAGAGCTATTAGCAGAAATATCAGAGCGTAAACTAGCAACGGTAGCCCTACGGGAAAGTGAAGATAAGTTTCGGCATATTTTTGAAGATTCCCCCATTGGCATTAGTCTTGTCGGACTAGATGGGAAGTATATGCAAGTTAATCCAGCTTTCTGTCAAATGTTGGGCTATCAAGAAGCAGAACTAAAGAGGCTTTCTGTTTTTGAAATTACTCGCCTCCAAAATATCTGCCTAGAAAAGGATTTAATGTCTAGAATTATCCGTGGTTTAATCAATCAGTACCATCTCGAAAAGAATTACATTAAAAAAGATCAACAAACCCTGCAAGTCAGCCAAACCGCTGCGACTATTCGTGATGCTCAAGGTAATGTTCGCTACTTTATTAATATGGTTGAAGATATTAGCGATCGTGCCAAGGTTGCGGAGAACCTCAGACAAAGTGAGGAAAGATTTCGCAAAATTTTTGAAGAAAGTCCAATTGGCATGGCAATTTTAGGATTAGATCAAAAAATAATTAAAGTTAATACAGTTTTGAGTCAAATGTTGGGCTATGCAGAGCCAGAACTAATTAATCAATCTTTAGGGTTTTTAACCTATCCACAAGATCAAGAAGCCACTAATCGCCTGACTACATATCTTTATCAGAGTCATATTTCCAGCTATCAACTAGAGCAACGTTCTATTAGGAAAAACCAACAATTGCTCTGGGTGGCACTCAATACTTCTGTCGTCAAAGATCAAGATGGACAAATTCAGCATGTATTGATCATGATTCGAGATATTACTAAAGAGAAAGAAGCTCAAGAGTTAATTGCCAACTCCTTAGCAGAAAAAGAAATACTGCTGCAAGAAATTCACCATCGTGTTAAAAATAACCTCCATGTCATTGCCAGTTTGCTGGAATTACAGGCAGGCAGCAGTGACGATCAGCAAGTTATTAGTCTATTTACCGATAGCCAAAGTCGGATTTATTCTATGGCACTAATCCATGAACAGTTATGTTTATCACCTAAATTTGAGCATATAGACTTTGAGGAATACCTTAGGAGCTTAGTTGGGAACCTGTTTAACTTTTATGGAGCTAATTCCAGACAAATTAAATGTATTTTTGATGTCGAACCTGTACATATTCAATTCCAAACAGCGATTCCCTGCGGCTTAATTTTGAATGAAATTGTCTCTAATTCCTTAAAACATGGATTTCTTGGATGCGATCGCGGTGAAATCAGAATTCACTTAACCCAACAAGAGCAAATATTCAACTTAACTATTAGTGATAATGGCGTGGGGATGGGTGCAGATTTTGAGTGGCAAAAGGCTAATTCCTTGGGATTAAGGCTAGTCCGAATTTTAACCAAGCAATTAGATGGAAAGATTAACTTAGATTGTAGTCACGGCACTAGTTTTAGCTTAAGTTTCAAAATAATTAATCCTCTTGGAACTCAGCCTTTAGTTAATGCCACCGACATGGAGCCTAGCTATGTTTAACCATCTAAGTAAACCCAGAATTTTAGTAGTTGAAGATGAAGCCATTGTGGCAGAGAACATCGCCGATCGCCTAGTTGCGGATGGTTATGATATTAGTGGCATCGTGGATTCGGGTGCAGATGCGATCGCCTGTGCCGAGGCAAACTCTCCCGACTTGGTGCTTATGGACATTGTGCTTAAAGGCGAAATTGATGGCATTACTGCTGCCCAAGCGATTCACACCCAGTTCGCAATTCCCATTGTCTATATGACTGCCTACTCTGACGAAAAAACCCTCCAACGTTCTAAATCTGCCCAGCCCCTCGCCTATTTGATTAAACCCTTTAGATCTCAAGAACTTAAAGCCACCATTGAAATTGCTCTTCATAAACATAAATTTGATCTGGAAATGATCAAAGCCTTGAAAACTTCAGAAAAATTACAAACTGAAGCGATCGCCCTCAGTGAGATGAAGTCTAACTTTATCACGATGATTTCCCACGAATTTAGGAGTCCACTCACAAATATTCATCTTTCCGCAGACCTATTAGAAACCCAATCAAGTCACTGGTCTGAGCAAAAAAGGCAATCTCGGTTTCAGCGCATTAGAAAAGCGATCGCTCAAATGACAGCTCTCTTAGATGATGCCTTAGCCCTAACCAAGGTAGAATCAGGGCTTCTGAGCTTAAACCCCCAGTCCATTGATCTATTTAGGTTTTGTATGGAGTTAACCGAAGATTTGCAGTTAGGAGCTGGAGATCAATATCAAATTCATTGTTTTAGTACCGATGAGAATCGGATTGTTAGACTAGATCCAACTGTACTGGAGTATATCCTCATAAATCTTCTGTCTAATGCCATCAAATATTCACCTCAGGGGGGATTGATTGAGTTAAAAATTAATTACTCTGGTCAGGAAGTGGCTTTTCAAGTATGCGATCGCGGTATTGGCATTCCCCTAGAAGACCAAGGACGAATATTCGATGCTTTTTTTCGTTCTCAAAATGTTGGAGCAATCAAAGGTAATGGCTTAGGCTTAGTAATTACCAAACAACTTGTAGAGATGCAAGATGGGCAAATATTTATCAAAAGTGAGGTAGGAATTGGCAGTACCTTTACAGTGACTTTACCAATTTATCCAAATTCCTAAAAATCAAGTCTCAAAATACTACAGATTAGGAAAAAATTAACCGCAGGAACTATCCCTGCCCAGCTTTTTGTAATGCCATTGACATCAAATTTACTCATAATAATTCCGCCCACTTTACTAAATATTTAGTAATCTGAAAGAATTTATAAAAAAGATAGAGAAAAAACATCATTCCTATTCTATGATGTTCTTAATAAGTCGTTATTCCTTTCTGTCTATGAACCTAGAATTTCCTTCCGCTCTACAATCAAACCTAGTAGAGCTGCAAAGCTACTATCAAGGACAAATTGATTATGCTAGTTCTCAATTAGCTCATGTTAAAGCTCTTTTACAGAGTTCTACCGCTCCTACCGTTGCCCTAGAACCAGTTATTGAGAAGGCTGTAGTTAAGGATATAACTCCTCCTACACCTAAACAGAAAGCAAAACCTGCGATATTTAGTCCCTCTGTCCCTGCTGTGCCTGTAGTCAAAGCCCCTGCCAAAGGAAAAGCTAAAGCTAAAGTAGTTAAAACCAAGCCTAGTGATATTCTCCCCCTGCGTACTCCATATCTTGGGCTCATCCTTTTAGATGCGATCGCCAAGGTATTAAAAAACCACGAAGGACAAAAGGTAAATGCTGATACCGTTGTCAAAGAGTTACATGGTGAACTGTCGGCTGAACTATTCCGAAAAGCCAAAGAGCGTGTCACTAAAAATCTGTCCAAAGGAAAAATTGAAGACAGATGGTATAGTGTCCCCGGACAAACTGGTTTTTATACAATCTCTGTGGACAAGCTTACTAGTTAGTTCTGCTGATTTCGTATTCTCAAACCTAAGATTGTCGTAGGAAAATTTTAATCAAGGATTTAGCCCAAACCAAGGACTGAATCCTTTTTTTTAACGAAGAAGCCAAAACTTAAAGCACTTTTATTTCAAGTCTGCCCCAAAAATCGGTCGTAGGGCGAGGTTCCCCGTAGCTGTAAAACAGTACCCATAGAGAAAAAGACTTACTTTAAGTATGCAAATTTCTATTGATACTTTCCTGTAAAGATGGGAAAAGAATTTGATCATGATTAAGCTGATTTTGACTAAGTAGACAATCACAGTTCACAGATTTGTCAAAGTGATTTAGTCCTCTCCAACTTTTAATGCTCTGTATCATCAGGGATAGGGCAAAAAACGTAACTATCCCAGCTACGACGATACTAACTACACCATCCGCCCAGTTCCAACCTAGCCATGTAACGGCGATCGCTGCACAGATTGCCCCCACCGAACCAATCACATCTGCTAATAAATGCAAAAATGCTGACCTCACATTCAAATCATTGTGGCTACAGCTATGTAAATAAACCGCATTAATACTATTGATGACTAGCCCAAAGATGGCAGCAATCAGCATTGGCAAACCCAAAATCCCATCATTAGGTGAGTTTAAGCGTATAATTGCTTCCCAAGTTGTCCAACCAGCTACTCCTAATAAGCTGATGCTATTAATAAAAGCGGCGATCGCTTCCAAACGATAATACTTAATCCACCCTTGTCCAGCTTGCCGAGAAATCCACACTACTAATAAAGCCAGAGCGATCGCTCCCATATCTCCTAAAACGTGACCTGCATCTGCCAAAAGAGCCAGACTATGGCTAAATATGCCCACACTCAACTCCACTGCTAATAGACTGGCAAGGAGGCAAAGAGCTAATTGGAGAAGTTTTAGTTTCTGTGTAGATTCAGGAAAAACTACAGATTTTGATTGCATACAAAGATTGAGAAGAGGCGAGATAAATGTTCTTCCACATTATCATTACTCCATCATTACTCCATAAAAGAAGCCCATGCAAATCCAATACAAGCCTTAGGTTCATCGTTTTAGGTTTCCTTAAACCTTAACAATTACTTGTGTGCTAAATCAGCAACAAATCCTGTAAGGTATCTAAATTAAATTTCCCATGGTTTCCACCGCAGATATTAAGTATTTAATTTTGAAAGCTTTGCCAACTGCTCAGGTCTAGGTTCAATATCCTAATCGTGATGGGCAACACTTTGCGGAAATCGTGATCGCTAAATTATTCAAGGTTTTTAATATTTCTCAATCTTAAAGGTTGCCATTAACGTATTTTCCCATCCCGATAAGAATTTCCTTTCATTACTTGTTAAGGGCTTATCCATTTTAATTTTCCATGCTAATAAAGATACTTGAGAAAAATCATTGTTATAAGTTAGCCAATAATTCCATCTTTTATCATTACTGTACCGTTTTAGAATTTCTTCTCCGTCTGGAAACTTTTCCTCAACTACGATTACCATCCCCTCTGCCACAAGGCTACCATTCGCATGAGTCAGAAGTATCTCGCTAAGATGTCTTTTATTTGTGGTATTTTTCAAATTTTTAATAATTTCATTAACCTCATCAACCCAGCCCATATCATCATCTTGGATGATCGCTTCGACCCTCCATAATTGAAAGGGAATTCGTAAACTTTCCGAGTTGAAATAGATTAAACCACCGACAAGAATAACCGTGGCAAGGGCAAAATAGCGTTTCTTAAATCTATCCACAACGAATTTTTGCTCTAACTTAGTCTGATTGATTCTATGTTAAATTAACAGCAAATACACTTAATTAATACCAATGGTTTCTACAGAAGATATTAAATCTTTAATCTTAAAAGCTTTGCCTGATGCTCAAGTTGAGGTACTAGATCCCAATCAAGATGGTCAACACTTTGCGGCGATCGTGATTTCGGAGCAGTTTGAAGGCTTATCGATGATCAAACAACATCGGTTTGTGAATGATGCCCTCAAGGAATATCTAAATAGCGGCTTAGTTCATGCTCTGCAACTTAAAACCTATAGTCCTAACCAATATCAGCAAACTAATTTTAGTGTGGAGTTAAATTAAATTAAAGCACTTTCTCTAAAGCTCTGCGGGTGATTGACCAAGACCATAGCCCCAACCCCAACACGATCGCACTACAAATAACCATTACTAGCTGAAGCCCTTGGATATTGCCAAACTGAGATATTGCCGCATCTAGGGTGACAGCGGCGATCGCTAAGGGTAAACTAATCGCAATATTTTCGGCATTATTCAGTAATCCAAAGACTTTGCCTCGCATATTTTCAGGCGTATATTTTTGAATTACCGTCAGCATTGGCACTCCCACCAAAGAGCCATTAAATCCTAAAATCACTGCCAAAGTTAATGCCAGCCATAGATCTTTAACCACCGCAAACATTAAGAGCATTAATGCCATACCAACAAACCCGATTAAAGGTAAAGGTTGCTTAGCAAGGCGATCGCCAAAATGCCCTAAAATCAAAGCCCCGATCGCTAAACCCACACCTGTTGCTGCTAATAAATAGCCAAAATCTGTACGATTATTAGTAATAATTTCACTGAGATTAATCGACAGCTTGAGCATGGCAGCAAATACCCCATAGAAAATTACCAATTGTAAAATTGCCCCACTAATTAGAGGATTTTGTTTTAAGTATTGCAAGCCATCTTTTAAGTCTTTCCACACATTATGTTGGGGTGCCTTGGGAGGAATAGCCTCATTCTGGGGGAGAAAAAATAATACCAATCCAGCCGTCAGGTACATTCCCCCCACTAAAAGCTCTTGCCCAAACCGAATGCCCGAAAATAAATGCAACAAGGGCGAACCAATCGCAAAGCCGACAATCATTGACCCCATCATCGTCAGGGTAAATAGAGCATTGGCGGACATTAAATAGGATTCAGGAACTAATAAAGGGATCGCAGACTGCTCAGCAGGGGCAAAGAGTTGGGTAAAGATGGAAATTATAAAAGTTGTGATTAAAAGCAAAATTAACATCTTGGGTAGAAATGGAATTACCAGCACCAAAAGCCCCCGTAAGATATTGCAAACCATCATCACCAAACGTTTGGGATACAAATCCACATAAATGCCCGCAATCGAACCAAATAAGATCGCTGGTAAAGTCGAAGCAATCATAATCATGGACTCACGGCTATTTACAGGCACGGTGTAGCTGATATATGTCTCGGAAGTAGCGATCGCAATTAATAAAATCAATAAAACCTTATCTGCCAACTGGGAAATTAACTGAGCTGACCACAAATATAAAAAGTGGCGATCGCTCAGTAACTTTAAAAATGTATTATTAGAAACCATAGATTTAGCATTTGGCAGAGTTATTAATACTAGCCAAACTTAGCCGATCTCCACACATAAATTACTTAATTACCGAAAACTGCCGTTTTTTCTTCCTTGATTCCAGTTCAGGCGAAACCCGTGGACGAAACAGAATCACCTGCGACATTTCCCGCCCACACCGAATCAACAACCCCGCTACAAATAAGTTAGATATCATGGAGCTGCCCCCGTAGGTCAAAAATGGCAAAGGCAGACCCGTAGTTGGCAAAACCCCCGTTGCCACACCAATATTAATAAATGACTGCCCGATTAATAGCACCGTAGTCCCTACAGCCACTAGTCTGACCGTGGGATTTTGGCACTTAAAGGCAATAAGGGCACCTAAAGTGGCAAACCCAATCAGCAGCATAATAAAAGCTATACAGCCGACCAAACCAAACTCTTCCGCAAAAATCGCAAAAATAAAATCCGTATATTGAAAAGGTAAAAATAGTTTCTGCCTAGACATCCCAAATCCAGTTCCCCAAATACCACCTGAACCAATTGCCATTAGACTTTGGGTCAACTGAAAACCATCCCCTTGCTGAGACTGCCAAGGATCTAAAAAAGACATGATCCGTCGCCGTTGATAATCCCTAAAGCTCACACTCAAAGTGGCAGTGAGCAAACCCAACCCCATAGTTCCTAATAATTGCCCCGTTGGTAAATTAGCAGCAAGGGCAATAATCCATAAAGTAATTCCACATAAAGCCGTCATGCTCAAGTTGGGTTGAAGTAAAATCCCAACCAAAGTTGCAGCGAATAAAACCAGCCAAATTACTTTGGTTTTTGTGGAAATCTGTTGCCACTCCGAAAAAAGTTGGGCAGCTTTTAGCACTAAAAAGGGCTTAATTAATTCCGAAGGTTGAATAGTAAAAATTCCTATACCTAACCATCGGGTAGAACCGTTACCAGTTGCCCCAAGCCCGCTGATATATGTGGCAAATAATAGGAATAAAGCAATGCCAAAACCAATATTTACCAAGCGAAAAGTGACTTTTAAGGGCAATTGAATTGCGGCATTAAAAGCAAACAAACCAATTGCCACCCAAAATAACTGCATCTTAAAGAATCGGGTTGGATCTCCAGTCTCAATATCGGCGTAAGCGTAGGAAGCAGAGAAGAGAATTGCTAAACCAATAAATAACCAAATGAAGGTCAGCCACCGTAATAATCGAGCTTCGATCGCCCAATCATGGACAGATTTATCAAAAAATGGGAATAAGCGCACGGCACAATATGTAAGTGTTAGCTATAGCTTTAGGAATATAGGTACTTTTGTCAAGGGACTAAGCAAACTATTTCTATAATTGAGGCAGAAGATACTTGATTAAAGATTTATATCAATCTCAAAAGTAATACTTAAAGTTTGCAGTTGTTGATGATTGGCAAAGGTTCAAATCAGATAAATCTTGAGTAAATCAAGGTAATATTACTTTGATAACAATTAACAAAAATATTAATTATG
>CASBQR010000023.1 GCA_949127865.1 Synechococcales cyanobacterium PMM_0082 | reverse complement strand
TACCTGAAGATTATTTTTGACCCGATGGTGAATTTCTTTCAGAAGGATCTCTTTTTGATTTAGTTCACTTTTTAGTCTCAAATACAGTTTTTCTTTATGGGCTGAGATGCCAATCTGGGTAGCGACTTGTTTAATTAGGTTAATCTCAGCAGGTAACCATACCCGTGGGGCATAACATTGGTGGACGAGCAGTAGTCCCCATAATTTATTGGAATGAATGATCGGGGCAGCTAGATTTGCTCTGATTTGGTATTGGTGCATTAACTCGGCGTAGCAGGGCGTAATCTTAGCTGTCTGAATGTCTTCAATAATTGTTACTTTACCTTGCAGATATTGTTCACTTAGATCTGTAGTAGTAAAACAAGAATCACCGATGGTGCGTTCTAAAATCGAAAGCGTAGGATCGCTTACAGATTCTTTAACTACTTTGCCATTGCCATCGCTACTAAATTGAAAGATTAATACCCGATCGCTTTTTAGTAATTTCTGTAACTTTTGTAAGGCTACATCTACTACTTTATCTAGTTTGAAAGATTTGTTAATGCTGGTAGTGATTTCTGAAAGTAGGCGATCAGCGGCGGCTTTTTTGCGGATCTCTTGCTCTAAGAGCTTACGGGTTTTAAGTTCATTGGCTACTTGTTGATAGAGATCGGCTTGTTGGATGGCGATCGCCAATTGATTAGCAACCTGTTGTAATAAAGTGGCTTCTTCGGGCTGCCAATTTCGATACTCACCGCAGGAATGGACAACTAATAATCCCCATAATTGCGAATTGCCTTGTTGCCAACGATGACTTTCGGCAGGTCGAACACTTTGAATAATTGGCGCGACAATTTTTGATTTGACCTTTGCCTCAATCATAAATTCCGAAAGGCAATCAGCCCACATATCCTGTGTGACATTATTAATAACACGAGGTTGGGCTTTAATATAATAATCAAAACCTATAGGTGAAAAATTATCTTGTGCCCAGTTCATACTAAGTATGGATAGATAATCTGGTTTAACAATTTCTTTCACAACTTGACTGGAGCCATTGTCAAATAGCTGGAAAATAATGACGCAATCGCCTTTTAATAAATTATTAACCTCGTTGACGGCGGCAGTGAGAACCTCATCTAAATCTAGGGATTGGCGAATTTGCTGCGTAATTTTTGTAATAAGATTTTGTCGTTCAAACTGCTGATTTAAAGCTTCTTCCGTTTGTTTTCGCTCGGTAACATCCTCTACACCTGCCACAAAATGGATGGGGCTGCCATCTTCATTTCTGATAATACCATCTCGAGCAATGGCATTGATTATTTTGCCGCTTTTATGAATGTATTGCTTTTCGATTTGACCACTTATTAACTCACCAGAAAGCACTTGATGGAGGTTCTGAACAGTTATTCCTCTAGAAGTGGGATGGGTAATATCTAAAACATTCATCTTTAATAATTCTTCAGCAGAATAACCAAATATGCGAGAGGCATCTTGATTGACCGTTAAAAAGTCCCCCTCCAAGCTGAAGGTTAAAATCCCAATCGGCGTATTTTCAATGGTCAGGCGTAATAGTTCTTTACTGCGTTTCAATTCGTCTTTATCACGCTTGCGATCGGTAGCATCCTGAACCATCCCTATGATATGGGTAATATTGCCATCTAGGTCATGAATTACAGTGGCGGTTAAATCTCCAAAAACTAATTCCCCATTTTTTTTGATATATTTCTTCTCTATATAATATGAATTAAATTGGCGTTGGAACAATTCTTCTACTAATGGTCTTTCACTTTCCCAGTCAGCAGGAAAAGTAATCGAATCGCAGGAATGTTGATCTAGGAGTTCATCTTCGCTGTAGCCCAGAAATTCACAAAAAGCTGGATTAACAGCCACAAATTGATAGGTTTGAACATCGGCTACGGCAATTCCAATTGGGGCAAAATTAAAGAAATTACGGAATCTTTGTTCACTAATTTGGAGAGTTTCCTTACTACGGCGTAAATCGACAGTGCGATCTTCAATACGGATTTCTAAGTCTTGATTTAGTTGTTCTAATTCAGCTTCAGATTGCTTTAGAGCAGTAATATCTCGACCTACGGATTGAATTTCAAGTAATTCTCCCTCTTGATTAAAGATGCCTTGATTAATCCATTGAGTCCAACCCATAGTTTGATTAGCCCGATAATCTCGGTTTTCCATCAAAAAGCTGGAGTTCTCAGGAGTTAAGGCATCAATTTTGGCTAAGATTGTGGGTATATCTTCAGCAGCAGAAAAATTAGCCCATTTCTGTCCAATAATTTGTTCTAAAGTTACCCCTAGGGTATGACATAGAGATTCATTAGCAAATGTAATTATTGTATCTTTGTGCGATCGCAGGATAAAGTCAGTTTGAGTCTCTACAACTTGACGATAGCGATGTTCACTTTGTTGAAGATGCTGTTCTACTTGATGTCGCTTCGCTTCTGCTTCTGTGCGTTCTCTTAGTTCTGTTTGCAATTCCTGATGAAAGTTAGACTGCTGAATGGCGATCGCTAGTTGTGTAGAGATATTAATCGCTAAGTCCACCTCAGCCGATAACCAGTGCCGATCGCTTTGGTGGCAGTCCATACTAATTGCGCCCCATACCTCTGTCCCTACTACCAAAGGCACAAGTAACCAACTACCAAGGTATTCGTCTAAGGAAAATTGATTGACACCAGACTCAGGTTTAACAAAGCTATTAATAGCAATGATTTCTCCTTGTTTTAATCTGTGCGCGATCAAATTATGATCTTCGGGAAAGAGATTGGCGATCGCTGATAGTACTTCAGGATCAGCGCGGTAGACACATTGAGATATCCAAGTTGAGCGATCGGGAGAATATTGGATAATTTCCATGCGGTCTAGTTTTAGGAGTTTACCAATACCTGTAGTGGCTGCGGTAAAAATAGAAGATAGCTCAAAGGAACTATGAATAGACTGCAATAATAGATTAACTGACTGTTCCAGTTGCAATTTATGTTTGAGCAGTTCTTGTTCCCGTAGGCTAGATTCAGCTTTTATCAGTTTTTGATTTAGCTCTGATTGAATAATTTGATGACGAATAGTGGAGCTTAGTAATTCTTTAGTTAAAGTGGCTTTATGTAGATAATTTAGGCGGGCGATCGCAGGCTCTTCTGTGACTAAAATAATGACTGGAATTAGTAATTCCTCTGCACTCTCGGTCTGACAATCCCACAGTATGCAATCAGGCGGGGATTTTAATAGTTCTTGATGTAAAGATCCTGAATCTGTAATGATTAATTTGTGAATTTGGTAATTAACATAGCGATCGCTTGCTAACCAATCTTGATAATTAGAAAAGCGTCGATCATCTCTAACAATTAAAACTTTATATTCAAGCTTTGCCATTATAAGTACGAAAAAATACCAAAAAATTAGGATTTAATTACTTAAGCCATCAGACTTTCTAGCCCGTCGGGATTAACAAGACAAAGAACTTCTCGTTCTGAATCCCTATGAATTAAGTTCTTACGTTCTAGTTTACCCAAAACCCTCGTGACTGTTTCTCGTGCCAATCCACTGAGGCTACTAAGCTCTCGATGGGGTAGGTTGGGAATCTCTACGCCCATAGCTCCCATCGTGCCTTGTCCTTCTGCTAAAAATAATAAAACATCAATTACCCTAGAGGTGCTATCAGATTCTCGGAGCCGTAACCGCCGATTTACTTGCCGCAGCCGTTTTGCCAATAGGCGAGCTAGATGAATCCCCGCTACGGGTTCTGTTTCAATTAAATGGACAAAATCCTTGGCAGGTAATGAGGCGATCGCCGTAGGAACTAGGGTAATTACATCTGTAGAGCGAGGAATTTGATCCAGAGATGCCATTTCTCCGAACATTTCACCTGCACCGAGGATATTAAGCGTAACTTCTTTACCATCAAGATTATAAGTACGAATTTTTACCCAGCCCTCGAGGATAAAATAAACAGAATTACCCCAATCATTTTCTAATAAAATCACCTGTTCGGCAGGATGAGTGCGAGTCACAATTTGCGCTGTTGCCCTTGAGGCTGATCCTTCGGGTAACCCAGAGAAAAAGGGCATTGCCAGAATTTTTTGCTGAGAATCCGATTTATCAGACATAATTAGCGGTTGGTTAAAGCCTGTAATTTAGCGGCGACATCGGACATACTTAAATTACCTGTTACTTCAGCTTCGATCGCTTCCACGTTAGCAGCAGGCAGGTCTAATAATTTTACTAATTTTTGATAAGCTACAGCTTCATCTAGGTTAATCATCGGTTCATCGGGAGTCCGACGACTAGATTGTATTACTTGATAGGATAACCGTAGAACTAATTGCTTATCTTCTTGTCGCCGCAGACGTTTTAAGCATTCGTCAAGGGGTAGGTTTTGATCTAAATATGCTCTTAATTCTTGAACTAGCGATCGCCGATCTTCGTCATTAGTAGCAAAGAGTTGGGCAAACTGCTCTAGCATTACGGTAATTTCATCGGGTTCTAGTTCACCATCAGACCATGCCATAGCGGTGACAACTCGGAGGATGTCCATTTGGAAAGGTGTAATTGCGGGAGGTAAAGGTTCCATAATCATTACAGGTTAGGGTTAATGGCATAATATGATATTTCCAGCGCTGGAGCCACACAAAAAGCTGAAACCGTTGCAAATACTTACAATTACCTTGACAATTATTTTAACGAATTAAGTGCCGAAGGAGCGATCGCCAGCATCACCCAGACCTGGGACAATCCAACCTTTCTCATTCACAACTTCATCGATCATGGCAGTATAAATTTGGACTGAGGGATAGTTTTGATTGATCTTTTGCAAAGCGGGCGGAGCGCACACCACATTAATAATCCGAATTAAGCTGGGATCGGCACCACTTGCTATTAATAAATTCAATGCTGAGATAATTGTTCCCCCAGTTGCCATCATCGGCTCGGTAATCAAAATGCGGGTTTGAGCGGGAATTTGGGGTGGGAGTTTATTCAAGTACAAGCTATTTTCTAGGGTTTCTTCGTCTCTAACAAACCCAAGGTGATAAATACTGGCATTGGGAACTACAGCTTGACAACTTTCTAGTAAAGGTAGTCCTGCCCTCAAAATTGGGGCGATCGCTAAAGGTACAGAGGCATCAATCACTTCACCTGTTGCTACTGCTAAGGGAGTCTCTACGTTGACAATTTGCGTAGGAAGCCAATCCCGAATAGCTTCATAGCTTAGCCACTTTCCTAGTTCCTGCATGGCGGTGCGAAAAATTGGTACGGGCGTATTTTTATCCCTAGCGATCGTTAGCCAATGATCGATGAGGGGATGCTTTTTGACGAATACTTTGAGTTGCAGTGCCATAGCTGTAAATTCCGAAATTATATTTAGCTTATTCTAGGTTGTTAAGATTTTTTTCAGAGCTGAAATTGTGAGTTCAA
Source organism: Synechococcales cyanobacterium PMM_0082 (assembly GCA_949127865.1). Lineage (GTDB taxonomy): Bacteria > Cyanobacteriota > Cyanobacteriia > Pseudanabaenales > Pseudanabaenaceae > PCC-7502. The sequence continues at coordinate 10,552 of CASBQR010000023.1, read as the reverse complement.
TATCCGTAGGAGTAGTCTGCAATCCCATCGTAATTCGGATTGAGCCTAGGGCTTGAGCTTGATTAAATCCCATTACTAACAGAGTAGAACTTGGTACCAGTGCGCCACTACTACAGGCAGAACCAGCACTTATGCCAATTCCGATCGCATTCATTTCCCTAACTATGCGCCGACCATCCATGGCATGAGCACAAGATTCATAACAAAAACTGATATGGTTAGGTAATCTGAGATTATGGGTTGCCCCTGTGGGAACTAAGGATGGAATATCTTTAAGTTCAGTAAAAAGGCGATCGCTCAAGGCTCTTAACCTTAAAGATTCTGTGCCAATTTCTGATTTAGCTAGTTCGGCAGCTAGTCCAAACCCAGCGATCGCCGCCACGGATTCTGTTCCCGATCTTCTGCCTCGTTCCTGTCCTCCACCTAAAATTAGGGGCATTAATTTGAGGTTAGGTCGAGCATATAAAGCTCCTACACCTTGTCCACCATAGATTTTATGACTGGAAATAGATAGTAAATCCACAGGTAAGGTAGCTAGGTCAATATCCATGCGCCCGATCGCTTGGACAGCATCAGTGTGAAAAAGCACGTTAGCATCACGACAAATTTTTCCTAGTTCAGCGATCGGTTGAACCGTTCCTACTTCATTTTGGGCATAGATCACAGAGACTAAGACCGTATTTGCTTGAATTGCTAGTTTTAAGTCTTGGGGATTGACGCTGCCATAGCGATCAACAGGTAATTCTGTAACTGCCCAGCCCATTTCCTTCAGAATTTTTACAGGTTGGGCGATCGCTGAATGTTCTACTGCCGAAATAATTAAATGCTGCGGTTGAGAATACTGTCTGGTAATTCCCCATAAAGCTAAATTATTAGATTCTGTACCGCCTGAGGTAAAAATTATGCCCTCTGGATCGCCATTAATTAAATCAGCGACCCTTAATCTTGCTCTTTCTACTGTCATAGTTGAGCGTTCGCCCCAATTATGCAAGCTCGAAGGATTACCCCACTGCTGTTCTAGCACCTGAGTTATGAGAGCAATAACTTCAGGACGGGTCGGAGTAGTTGCCGCATAATCTAGGTATATGGACATTTCTATAACTTCTGACTACTAATTAGGCGATCGCTAAAAATAGTTACGGCTATTTCAGGATCATTTCGCGATCGCAAAGAGCTTTCCACTTCTCCTAAATACACAAGTTTAGATACCCCCTCTCTAGGATGTAACAAGGTTCTTGCTCTAATTTTTAATTTAGTGGTTTCCCCCAAACTATTTCGACCTGGGGAAAATAAATTACTTGCTGCTTGCTTTAGAGTAGCTTCTAATTGGACTGCACTAATTTGAGTTGGAACAGCAATGACGGCTTCGGGACCAAGGCGATCGTAAACTAGAACGTAGGGGACAGAACCCGACACCGCAGTGCGCGTAATTGGCGATATAGATAGGGCAAATAATCCCGCGGTCAATACCACAGCAAACGACGTAATCCCCACCATCCGAAACCGCCAGCCCACCGATCGCCCAAAAGCAAACGCCGTAATTATTGCCAGTACTAGAACTAAAACTCCCATACCTTGAGTCAATGACCCAAATTGAGTAGGCGTTATCATCACAATTTAATTACTAAAAATTACTAAAAATCAAAAGATCTACAAATTAACCATAAAGGCATCAGTGACACCTTGAATGTGGCTAATCTCATCCACAAGACCACTAGGTAGAGGATCATCAATATTAATCACCATTACCGCTTCACCCCGCACAATCCGCCGACCAACTTGCATACTGGCAATATTGACATTAAAAGTGCCTAATAAAGAACCAATTCTGCCAATAATGCCGGGCATATCACGGTGCAAAGTTAGCAACATATAGTGAGTAGGCGCAACATTAATGGGAAAGTCATTAATATTAGTAATGCGAATTTCACCTTTCCCTAATAATGCCCCAGTGACAGATTGTTGTCCTTGGCTGCCTTTAGCAGTAAGACTTAGTGAACCTGTATAGTCTTCGATCGCCGCATCACGGGTTTCTGTAACTCTAATGCCTCGCTCTTTAGCTTCTAAGCTGGCATTAACAAAATTTACTCGTTCTTGTAATGCCTGTGATAGTAAACCTTTCAAAGCTGCGACGACAATGGGTTGGCTATTACTATCAGCAATTTCACCCTGCAAGCGCACATCAAGACTATCTACTCGACCACCTGCCAGTTGTCCTACCAGATTCCCCAACATTTCCGAAAGTTGCAGATAAGGCTTGAGTTTTTGCCAAACATCGGGACGTAATCCTGGAATATTTACCGCTGCCCGTGCAGGTAGCCCTAGTAATACATCTCGAATTTGTTCAGCTACATCGATCGCCACATTCGCCTGAGCTTCTTCAGTAGATGCGCCAAGGTGGGGAGTGAGTACTAATCGGTTAGATGGCACATTTCTTAGGGGAGAATCTGCTTCTAAGGGTTCGTTTTCAAATACATCAATGGCTGCGCCTGCGATCGTGCCATTAATTAAAGCTTCTGCCAAAGCAGCTTCGTCAATAATCCCACCTCTAGCACAGTTAATAATACGAGCATTGGGCTTCATCATGGCGAGGGTTGTGCCATTGATTAGGTGCTGAGTTTCTTTGGTTTTAGGGATATGGAGAGTAATGTAATCAGACTCACGCAATAGGATTTCTAGTTCTACTAGGCTTACCCCTAATTGCTCCGCCCGTTCTGCGGTTAAGAATGGATCGTATGCCAGTAGCTTCATGCCCATTGCCTTTGCCACAGTTGCCACATGGGAACCAATTTTGCCTAAGCCCACAACGCCAAGGGTTTTTTTATAAACTTCGACTCCTGTAAAGCTCTTACGATCCCATTTGCTAGATTTAAGGGAAGCATTTGCCTCAGGGATAAACCGTGATAGAGACATCATCATCGCGATCGCATGTTCAGCAGCCGCAATGGTATTTCCTTCTGGGGAATTCACAACGACAATGCCATGGCGAGTGGCAGTCGCAACATCTACATTATCAACACCGACACCAGCTCGCCCAATAATTTTAAGCTGCTTACCTGCTTCAATCGCTTCTTTGGTCAGCTTTGTGCCAGAACGAATCATAATGGCATCATAGTTGGGGATTATTTCTACTAACTCCTCAGGAGTAAGGCTAGTTTTGATATCAACAGTTGCAACCTGAGATAGTATGTCAATACCAACTTGGTCAATGGGATCGGAAACGAGAATTTTAGGCATACATGAATATTGAGCAGGTTTGTGCAATCAAGCAGTAAGTATTTTAGTTGTTAACTTGACGCTTTAGCAAATTGTAAGACATATTGTTTCCAGATTTCTCAAGCTAAAGCTCAATTACTTAGGTACTACTCTAGATTATTAAGATTTTGAAAATCCCATAGAGCGATCGCGAATAACTCTTTACAGGATTATCCCCATACTCTTTAAACCAAAAATTTGGGGATTTGTCATAAATCTAGTGATTTGTAATGAGTTAAAACTTTAACCGCTTGAATTTCCGCAAAACTCCTGTGAGCAAATCAGCAGAAATTGAGCGATCGCCATAGTACCAATCTTGATATGCCTGAGTGATTTGATTAATAATTCTGGCTCGCTCAGTCGAGACTTTTGATTTAACCTGATCGGCATACTCTTGAGGAGTTTGGGCAGTATGTTTTGGCATCCCTTGCTCAGATAGTAATGACAGCATCTGGCGGTATGCTCTTTCCGTAGGGTGGAGCCTTTGTAATTTCAAGCGATCGCCCCACCAACTTAAAAACTGCCAAATCCCCCAACCTAAGAAGCCCAAGCCAAATAAAATTACGACTCCAATAAATACGCCAACCCAACCCAAACTTGCCAACCAATTAATTATGCCAGCAACCCCTGACGATAGAGCTTTTCCTATATTGCTAAAAATAGCGGCAAAAAATCCTGTAATTGGTGATGGTAAAAAGCCTGCGACCCAGTTCCAAAATTGGCGAAGGACACTGAAAGTTTCATCTGGCTCTCCCGTTGGTGGAAATAAATCTCGACCGGGCAGAGGATCAAAAGCTACCCAGCCATAGCGTGGGAAAAATACCTCTACCACCGATTGCGTATCTGTATTCATGACTTCGTAAAGTCCCGTAAAGGCATTGAATTTACCCGGCGCAAAGCCCACGGTATATCTGGTCGGAATGCCAAGCGATCGCAACATGACGGTCAAAGTTGTGGCAAAGTGATCGGGATTTCCACCACGATTGACCAGAAATTGGGAAGCAATATCTCCTTTAGTAGGATCAAAAGCGACATTTTTAATTTGAAATCTTTGTTTCAGATATTGGGTTAAATATAAAGCCCGATCGTAAGGGTTATTTAGCTCTATGGGCTTATTACCAACGATATTCGTAGCTTCGGCAAGAATCTTGAGAGTTCTGGTTTTGACATCTGCGGAGACAGTTTCGGGTAAATCCAAATAGATATTACGAATGGGTTGCGGATAGGTTTGGGAAGTTCGACTTAGGGCGGTGCGATCGCGGATAGGAACTTCAGAAATAACGGTATAGGTTAAATCTAGAGGTAATGGACCTGGAGCACGGAGATTACCTTCCGAATCTTGGTCAATTTCTTCGCTCGGAAAGTACAAACGATAGGGAGTATAGCCAGCAGGTATTAAATTGGGAAAAGATTCCGTAGTAATTGTATAGGTTTGAATGACATCTTTAGTACTTTTGATATCAGAACTCGCTCCTAGGGTAGGGGGAATATAAAATTCATAATTAAAGGGCGATCGCCTTAATGTCCGAATTTGTTCTTTTTGATCGCGCGAGATGCGCCAACCCTTACCTGTGTAGTAGTCATACGCCATCACTCGCCAAAATAATTCTGCTTGCGATCGCACCCGCATCACTAATTCAGGCTTGAGTTGCAAATTTAAAAACTGCGAACTCACTAAATCAATTTCTGGAGCAAATAAAGGAGGTAACAACGGAATTTCTTCTTTGCCTGCCCCTGTACCCGTGGTCGGATCACCATTGCCTGTCCCTGTATTCCCACCATCGGTTTGATTAGCAGTGGTATTGGCTTGATTACGGGTAATAATTCCGCCTGCGGGGACTTGCCTTTGCACACTTAAGTTCGTACTGACTGGGAAATTGCGTAATTGAAATCCTGGTAATCTTGGTAATAGCGCAAAAATTGCTAAACCCATGACCAGCACTAAAGCCAAAAATCCGAGGAGCGATCGCAAAGGAATTCCCCCCACTTGACTAATTTTCAGACTTTGTTTGGATAGTCCTAAACGGGAGCGATAATCTAAGACCAATACGGGTAATGCGATCGCCAAAAAAGCCAATAACCATACGCCAAAAATCGTAGTTTGACTCAGCGTGCCCGCTACCCCAATCAGAATTAGCCCAATCACCATAGAGTAGCCCAAATCCTTACGGCGGGGCAGATCAAAACTATGCAACACCTGAAGCTGAATTAATAAACCTGCCAGTAAGAGTTTTGTATCTTCAGCTTGGGCGATAATTTTGTCTAAAAACACCACAAGCATGACGATCATGGCGATCGCGATCGCAAACTTGACCATAATATTTTTGCGCCGACGGGCATACCAACCCCAAGCCCCACCGATCGCACTCAAAGGAATCGCCCAAGCACTATTATTAGTATCTGCTGCCACATCACTAGCGGCAATGCCAATGCATACCAAAACCTGTACTAATATGCGTAATGGTATAGACTCCTCTGTCTCAGGTACAGGTAAAGCTTCAAACCTTCGCCAAAGCCGATCTATAGGCGGAAAACGTCTGAGGGGATTAGAGATAGCCTGCATAATTTGAAGTTGGGTAAACTGCGTCTATCTTATCTCAAGAAATGCGATCGCCTGTCGTATATACTGCCTGAGATGCCAATTTTTCTAAATACGAAGTGCAAACTAACAAGAATAAGAGCAAAAAAATTGTGCTTACGGGTGGTGGAACCGCAGGTCACGTTACCCCAAATATTGCCTTAATTCCCAGATTACACAATTTAGGCTGGGAAGTTGAGTATATTGGCACCCGTGATGGCATTGAACAACGCTTAATTACAGAATTAAAAATTCCCTTTTATGGCATTTCTTCAGGGAAATTAAGAAGATATTTCGATCTGCAAAATTTTATTGATCCTTTTAAGATTATTAAAGGCGTGTTAGATGCTTATTTTTTATTAGGAAAAATTAAGCCTGATCTGGTATTTTCTAAAGGTGGATTTGTCACAGTTCCCGTAATTTTAGGAGCATGGTTACAACGCATTCCCATTATTATTCATGAATCAGATATTACCCCTGGATTAGCAAATAAAATTTCCATTCCCTTTGCCACTAAAATTTGTGTAAGTTTTCCTGAAACCATAAAGTATCTACCCACAGCAAAGTTTACAGGTTTACCAATTAGAGCCGAAATTTTAGAAGGTGATGCAGAAAGGGGTAGAAAATTCTGTGGGTTTAATCAGGATTTACCCATTTTATTAGTAATCGGTGGTAGCTCTGGGTCTGCAAAAATTAATTTAGAAATACGCAAAATCCTAGACCAATTAACAACAAAATTTCAAGTAATTCATGGTTGTGGTCAAGGTAATACTGATCCAAGTTTTGATAACTATCCTAACTATAAACAAGTGGAATATTTAGGAGTAGAGTTAAGAGATGTTTTAGCGATCGCTAATGTAGTGATATCCAGAGCTGGAGCTAATGCGATCTTTGAGTTTCTGGCACTAAAAAAGCCAAATTTATTAATCCCTTTATCTAAATCTGCTAGTCGTGGCGATCAAATCCTTAATGCTCAGTCCTTCGCCCAAATGGGATATAGCTTAGTTTTACCTGAGGAAGACCTAACTAGCCAAAGTTTATGGGTAGCAATTAATAATTTATTTGAGCATCGTCAGAATTATATAGATGCTATGTCTGGAAGTAAATTTGGCGATATTATTGGTAAAGTTACTCAGTTAATAGAGCAAGTCGTGGGTTAGTTATATGGCACAAAGCAGTATTTTAGAAATTGCCAAACAGCGGAATGCAGAGGCGATCGCGACTTTGATCAATCGTTCTATTCAAGCCAAAGGTATAACTACTGCTAAAGCTACTCTTGAGCAAGAATGTTTAAGTACTGACCTGCGATCGCCAAAAAAAATCAATCAAAAAGCGATGGTTTCCCTAATTCGTAAAGGGATGCTGAGTTTACAGGTTAAAACTATTAAGGAATTAGATATTACTGCGTATCAATCTGATTATGAAACTGCAAGCGATCGGGAATTATGACAAATTAAGCTGCCCCTAGAATCAACAAGTGAATCAGGAAATAAATCAACAACAGAATTATCCGTAGAAGATAGGGTGATTGGAGAAGTCACTAATAGCTTTTTTGAACCCGATGGCTATGTTCCACCTACGGATGTAAATTCTGACGTGATCGCCCTAGAAGCATCACCTGTCGTAGTTGACATCCTCACCGACCTAAAGGACAGTGATTCCTAAGATTCACAACTTAGGTTTCTGTTTCCTTCCCTTTCAGGTTTTTCGCAACTGCCTCCACTCTCAAGGAGTTTTTCGGTCTTATGTTCGCTCGGCAGACTCTAGGCTTAAGCCTTCCCGCAAGCCCTGCGGTATTCAAAAGTTATTTGTTTAAGAGCTTGGTTATCGCCCTTAACTCAACTAGCACAATATAAAGCCGTCCTGAAGGACAGGGTTTCAACCCATTTCCCTGATGAGTTAAGTAAGGTCTGGTAATTTGTCGCGATCGCCAGAAATAAATTTTAAAAACCGTATATTCTAAACAATACCGATCAGTTATTAGGCTAAAGATGACAAAAATGTAATAATCTTTAACGGTAAGGCTTTTAAAATACATTTTATGGAACCCGATCTAAATAACTCTGACATATTAAGCCAGCAAGTAGAACAATCAAGCCCACCTGAAGTCTTGCTGATCGAAGAGCCACATCGCTATGAATGTAGTTCCTGTGGCTACATCTATGAACCAACAGTTGGCGATCCCAGGCGGGGAATTGGCGAAGGCACATTGTTTACAGATTTGCCTAAAGAGTGGCGTTGTCCAGTTTGTACAGCTCGTCCTGCGTCATTTTCTGATATTGGCATTCCCAGTAAGCCCTCTGGATTTACAGAAAATCTAGGTTTTGGATTTGGCGTAAATGTAATGACTCCGGGGCAGAAAAATCTCTTAATTTTTGGTTCTTTAGCAGTGGCTTTTGCTTTCTTCATGAGCCTTTATGCTCTTGATTAGCCCTATTTAGAATTATTATTAGAATTTTGAATCTTAGCTTTTTATCAACTTAAATTAAATAAATATCAATAAAATCAGGAATTTTTGTGGTGAATAAACATCTACGTTCTATTTTTCTAGCTTTACTTTTAATAATTACTGTTACTTTCACAAATACTTTTACAGGTCAAGCGATCGCTTCTGAGCCTAATCCATCTAGCTCTGAAACTTGGCATAGGATAGAATTACCAACCAAAGCTACCCTTCTAGATATTGCCTTTAGCAGTACCAACCAAGATAGCGGCTGGCTCGTAGGTACCGAAGGCGTTTTACTTGAAACTACAGATGGCGGCAAAACGTGGGAACCCCGAAACCTAGAACTTGGAGATGGGATTTATCGATTTGTATCTGTGAGTTTTGTGGGCGATGAAGGTTGGATTGCTGGTAAGCCTTCTTTGCTCTTACACACCGAAGATGCAGGTAAGTCTTGGAACAGAATTGGGTTAAGTTCTAAACTACCCGGAGATCCTGCTCTAATTAAAGCGATCGCTCCCCATACCGCCGAGATGTCAACAGATGTAGGTGCAATTTATCGCACTATAGATAATGGACAAAACTGGAAGGCACTAGTTACCCAAGCAGTCGGTACAGTGCGGAATCTATACAGATCTATTGATGGTAGATATATTGCCGTCTCTGCTAAGGGTAATTTTTATTCCACTTGGTCACCTGGGGATGCCGCTTGGACACAGCATAATCGCAATAGTTCCAGACGAGTGCAAAAAATGGGCTACACCCCCGATGGCAGAATTTGGATGTTAAATCGAGGTGGACAGCTGCAATTTAGTACGGCTGACACTGTGGATAGCTGGGAAAAACCTCAATATCCCAAAGCAGCTAAGGGTATAGGATTTTTAGATTTAGCCTATCAAGATGACAAGAACGTCTGGGTGACAGGGGGCAATTCCATTCTCCTTCACAGTCAAGATGGAGGTAAGTCTTGGGTCAAAGAAGAATCTATTTCTAGCTCTGGCGCTAACTTTTATACTGTTTTATTCGTTGGTGGCGATCGCGGCTATATTCTTGGACAAAACGGTAGTTTACTAGCTTATTCTGCACAACCTTAATTATTAATATTCATCATGGCGATCGCCAAAAAGAAATATGCTACAAAAATCCGTGCCTTAGAAATTTTAGTACGCCTAAAACGACTTTATCCTGATGCTATTTGCACCTTAAACTATGAGACCCCTATGCAGCTTCTAGTGGCGGTGATTCTTTCCGCCCAATGTACTGATGAACGGGTAAATAAAGTCACCCCTGAGCTATTTCGGAGATTTCCTGATGCTAAGGCAATGGCAGAGGCGGATTTGGAGGAAATTACAGAACTAGTGCGTTCTACAGGCTTCTATCGCAATAAAGCTAAAAATATTCAAGCTACCTGCGCTCTCTTAGTCCAAAATCATGGGGGACAAGTACCACAGACTATGGCAGAAATTCTGAAGCTCCCTGGGGCGGCGCGTAAAACTGCTAATGTGGTGCTTGCCCATGCCTATGGAATTAATGCTGGTGTTACTGTAGATACCCATGTCAAGAGGCTTTCAGGAAAACTAGGATTAACTAAATACGAAGACCCAATCAAAATTGAAAGAGATTTAATTAGTCTTTTACCTCAAGCGGATTGGGAAAACTGGTCAATTCGGTTAATCTATCACGGGCGCGCAATTTGTAAAGCCCGAAAGCCAGACTGCAACAACTGTGCTTTAGCGGATTTATGTCCTTCAGCAGAGGTATTACTTCCTTGATATTACGAATGATACCTCAGAAATAAATTGAGCTAAGTTGGATACAGTGACAGAATCAGAAATTGATACTTCTGATATTCCACTTCTCACTGAAGAACTTTTCAATAAGTCGTGTTGGTGGAAGCAATGATTGGGCTCCCATTGTAAATATCTGAATGAATAGCTATTCTATTTTTCATATCAAATATTAATCTTAATAATTAGGAACAGAAACTTGATTCCAGATTTCCAGCTAGCGATGCTGCCTCTACTCCAAAAAATGAAAGATGGAAACATATACAATTCAACTTTACTTCGGAGTGAGGCTATAGAATATTTTCAAATTATCGATGAAGAACAGCAACAAAAAACGCCTAATGGCAAACAAATATTATTCTTTAACAGGATTGCTTGGTCAATTTCCTATTTAAGAACTGGGGGGCTTATTTTTAGTCCTGAAAGAGGAAAATATAAAATTTCTGAATTAGGTTTAAAGGTACTAAAAAATCCTCCCCAGAAAATAAC